>CANQWJ010000123.1 GCA_947627525.1 uncultured Bacilli bacterium | reverse complement strand
ACCAACTGCTCTTTCAGGAGGTCGATCTAAAACTATTTTATTTCTTAAAGTACGAACAATGTTTGCTTCATTTGATCCTCTAAAAAGTATTTTAGCGGGATACTCTAATTCAATTTCATGATTTAGTTCAACTGCTTCATATAAAGGATCAGCCCAAGCAAGAATTCGTAATTGTCGACCTTTTAAATCAATCCAAATTGGTTTCTTGTACCACTCTTCTAGAATTTTTAATTTTTCAACTATTTCTTTTGGCGTTAATAATTCACTAACACCACTATTTAGTCGCACACCACTTATATCAGGACAACGAAGCATTTCATCAATGGAACGATCATCATATAGACTTGGTAATGTACCTATTAACTTACAATCTTTTTTCATAATTACTCCTTTTGTGTATATTTTACGCATTAAATAGTATTTTTTTAAAGCATTAACTGCTTTTCTTTAAAATGTATCTTAAAAATCATTAATAACTAATTTCTAAATCTTATCTTTTCCCTTCCACAATTTAATTATATGCGTATTAATTACACTTTGTCAATATATTTTTTTACAAAAAGAAAAAAGTTATATTAATTTATAACTTTTTAACTCTATCCTTTATATTCAAATGATAACCATTGATTATTAAAAGCATTACTCTTTGTCATTTGCCAACTAGTACTACCACCACTCTTAAAATTCATTGTCAAGAAATAAGTCATTACTCCATAGTACATCTCTTTAGTTTGTGAATATGTACAATCAGTATTAATGTTACTTGTACCAGCAGATGGATCTTTTCCACTATAATGACATTTACCATTTGGTGAAAGAGTAATTGTAATACTTATATTATCCATAGGTAAATTTTTATATGTTCCATATTTTAGGCGATATGGTCCTATTGCATAACCTTTCGCAAGTTCTTCAGCTTCTTTTTTAGCTTTTTCTTCTTCCTCTTTCTTCTTGACTTCTTCCTCAGCCTTTTTCATTTCTTCGTGTTTAGCATCTACTTGCTTAATAGTTTCTTCAATCGCACTTTTTACTTTTTCGGTAATGATATCTTCTTGTGGTTGATAGTTTTCAACGCCTACTGTTATTTTCTTTTTTAATTCTTTTTCACTTAACTCTAAATTATAGTCAATTGAATTATCTTCAGTTTCAACCTTAACAAATGTTTCATCAAATTTAGGAATTGATATTTCATTACCATTGACATCAGTAACAGAAGATTTTTCATTTTCTTTAAATGTATAATCTTTTAAGGCTTCTAAACAGTTTTCTTCTTTACCTTCTTCATTTGAACAATTCTCTTGTTCAGTTGAACTATTAATCAAACTATCTACTTGTTTACTCAATGAAGAATAGGTATCACTATCTTCATCATATCTATGAATATAATAATCATATTCTTCTTCCTCTATATTATATAAAAATTCAACGCTTGTTTTACCATAATAAACCAAGTTGTTTACTTTCTCATCTTCTATGTAATACAC
Source organism: uncultured Bacilli bacterium (assembly GCA_947627525.1). Taxonomy (GTDB): domain Bacteria; phylum Bacillota_I; class Bacilli_A; order RF39; family UBA660; genus RUG11788. The sequence continues at coordinate 2,716 of CANQWJ010000123.1, read as the reverse complement.
ATTAGTACGTTGTTCTTTTTCTACTTGTTTATTTTCTTCATTGGTAACTTCTTTTTCATAAGTAATTGTCATAACTGGATCTTTTACACTTTTAAACTCATAAAAATTTATTTTAGCATTCTTCATGTCAGTTGGAAGTTGAGCTTCTTCCATTTTATTACTATCTTTAACATCTTTTAAATATAAATAATATGTTTGTCCCCAAATTTCATCTATTGGTTTTTTCAAGTCCAAATAATTTTTTAAGAAAAAGCCACCAACAACAAGACCAACTATTAAAATAGGTATAGTTATCATTAAAACTATTCTTAATGTACTTTTCTTTTCTTTTTTCTTTCCCATAATTATCCTCCCAAAATAATAATACTACAAACTTAAAAATAAATCATTAAATTATCCTATATCTTAAAAAAATCCTTTATTTAGTAATTTATAATTTACTTGTATAAATGTGTATAAAAAATAATATTAACATTATCCTAAATAATTGAAGTGATATAATTAAGAAGAATAGGAATGATAAAATGAAAGACGATAAAAAAAATAAAAAGAAAAAAATTATTTTTATTACTAGTAGTACATTATTAGTTATTGCTTCTATTTGTAGTTCATTAGTAATATTTAATAAACTTAATAATAGAAATAGTAATGAATCCAAAGAAGAAGAAAGAATTGAGGAAACACCTAGAGAGGAAGAAATAGATGTACCAATCCAAGAGGAGGAAAAAGATACGGAAGAAAAAACAGAAGAAGAAAATAAAGATGAAACAACTATTGAAAAAGATAACGATGGTAAAACAGAGAGTACTTCTAACGAAAAACCAGCAACGAGTACTGATAAAAAACCATCTTCAACTACTAGTACTAAAAAGGAATCATATGTTGATGCTTTAAGTACAAAAACGATAATGAGTTTAGATGAAATAAATTCTTATAATAAAAAAATAAGTTCTAAAACAGATGCTTTATACAATGTAAAAGGAATATCGGCAATGACCTCTAAAAAGATAACTGATTATATCACAAGTTATAAAGCGCCAACACTTCCTAAATATAATGGTAGTAAAAAAGTTACATCTAGTGAATTACAAAAGATATTAGATAATCGTAATCTTGATGATGTAAAGGATCAAAACACCATTCAAAAAGGTTTAATTGTTCAAAGAAGTAATTTGCGTTCTCTTCCTACTAATGTACATTTTTATAGTAGTACGAGTAAAAAATATTTAGATAATATTCAAGAAACAGAATTATTAGTCAATACACCAGTATTGGTGTTACATGAAAGTTCTGATGGCGAATGGAACTTTGTTTTAGCTCCTAATTATTATGGATGGGTTGAAGAAAAGAATATCGCTTTAGCAACAACAGATGATTGGAATTATTTTTTAAGAGATAGTAATTTTGTTGTTGTAACAGCCGCAAAAATTACAGTTGATGGGGCAACATTAGATATGAGTGTTAAATTGCCTTATAGTAGTACTAGTGGTAGTAGTTATAATGTCGTTTTACCAAAACGTGATAGTAATGGTAAAGTAACGAAAAAAAATGTTACTATTTCTAAAGATAAAGCTAATTTAGGATATCTTCCTTATAGTCAAAAAAATGTTTATAATCAAGCTATAAAGTATAAAGGAACAGCATATCAATTTGGTGGTTATACAGGTGGCGTTGACTGTTCTAGTTTTGTTGCAAATGTCTTTCGTACTTTTGGTTTTCAATTTCCAAGAAACACTTCCGATCAAAATTCAAGTGTTGGCGAAATAATATCTTTGTCTAGTAAAAGTAATAGTCAAAAGCTAAGCTTAATTGAAAAACACCCTGCTTCTCTTTTATATCAATCTGGGCATGTCATGATTTATTTAGGAAAAGAAAATGGAAAACATTATATCATCCATGCGAATGCTACTACGTTAAATGTTGCCATTACAGTTTTAGATGGTTCTAAAAACTTATCTAATATAAATAAACTTGTTTTAGTTGAAAAATAAAAAATGATTTAAAATGTTTTTAACATTAACAAATCATTTTTTTATTATCCCATTATTTGTCCACCATTATTGTGAATAACTTGACCTGTTACATAACTAGAATCATCACTTGCTAAAAAGACAAAGGTTGGCGCAAGTTCGTAAGGCATCGCTCCTCTTGCCATTGCTGCATCAGCACCAAGAGATGGAATTTTTTCTTTAACCCAACAAGCCGGTTGTAAAGGTGTCCAAAAGAATCCTGGAGCAATCGCATTAACACGAATATTTTTTAAAGCTAGGTTTCTTGCTAAAGCACGCGTGAAACCAACAATAGCTCCTTTGGTTGTAACGTAATCAATTAATTGGGGATCTCCATAAAAAGCTGTCACTGATGATAAATTAATAATGGACGCTCCTCTTTTTAAATGTGGTAAAACTTCTTTAGTTAAATAAAACATACCATAAACATTAACTTTCATTGTACGATCAAACTGTTCATCACTAATACTATTTAATTCATCTTGTTGAAATTGAACACCAGCATTATTAACTAAAATATCAATTTTACCAAAATTATTTAGTGCTGTTTGAACTATTTGCTTACAAAAATTCTTATCAGTTATATCACCACTTAAAAGAACACATTCACCACCCAAACCTTCAATATAGGCCTTCGTTTCTTCAGCATCACGATATTCATTATAATAAGGAATTACTAATTTAGCTCCCTCTTTGGCAAAGGCAAC
>CANQWJ010000122.1 GCA_947627525.1 uncultured Bacilli bacterium | reverse complement strand
TATCACTCTTTGTGGCATTTTCTACTTCTGGATATTCTACTGCTTCTTCGGCATATACGCTAGGTGCTACTAATAGGCATACTGCCAACATAATTATAAACATTATTGTCTTTTTCATTTTTCTTTCTCCCTCCATAATATTTATAAGTATATTATACCCCCCCCCTGTAAAAATAATGCAATACCTATTTATATAGTTTACATAAAAAGTTTAAAAAAAGAACTATTTCTAGTTCTCATTTTACATATAATTATCAGCTTTAACTTCAAAGTATGCTTGAGGATGTGCACATACTGGACATACTTTAGGTGCTGACTTACCAACACATACATGTCCACAGTTACGACAAATCCAAATCTTATCGCCATCTTTACTGAATACTAATTCATTTTCAACATTTTCTAAAAGTTTACGATATCTTTCTTCATGTTCTTTTTCAATTTTTCCTACTGCTTCAAATAAATTAGCAATTCTTGTAAATCCTTCACTTCTTGCTACTTCAGCAAACTCTTTATACATGTCGGTCCACTCATAGTTCTCACCCTCAGCAGCATCTTTTAAATTAACACTAGTCGTTGGAATATCTCCATCATGTAACTCTTTAAACCATAATTTAGCATGTTCTTTTTCGTTATTAGCTGTCTCTTCAAAAATAGCAGCAATTTGTTCATATCCTTCTTTTTTAGCCTTACTAGCATAATAAGTATACTTATTTCTTGCTTGGCTTTCTCCAGCAAATGCTGCCATTAAATTTTGTTCTGTTTTACTTCCTTTTAATTCCATAATTTCCTCCTATAAATTGTTATTACTTTTTTATTATAACACATTTTCTATTTTAAAGTAGTCTTTTTAAAAAAATAAAAAGAATAGCTTAACTATCCTTTTCTACTTCAATGACATAACTACCTAAAGTCTCTTTTAAAGCTGTTATATATGAATAAGCAATTTCTAAAAATTTATCTTCATCTTTCGAATTGAGCAATTCATCAATTGTTAAATCTTGATACTTAATATCTTTCTTGTCACATAATAATTCTAATAAGGCCACAACGAGTTTTAATTCTTCTATTATCTTTTCACGCCTACTATCACTAGGTAATTTTTTATATTCTTCTATTAATTCTTCAAACATGATACCACCTACTTATCATCACTAGAAACAATATAATATAAAGCCCTAATAAAGGAACTCTTTTCATCCCACTTCTTCTTTATTTCTTGATAATTGCGCTCTAAAAGTTCATATTCATCATAATAATCATCATATTTGATAAGACGTTCTTCTTTTAAAATATTAGTATAAACATCATCTAATATATCTTGATAACTATCATAAGAAATATTATCATAATCATCTTGATTATATTTTTTATTCAAAATGGTCTTGGCAATCATCTCTTGAAGAACAGCCAAAGTTTTATTTTGGATAATTCTTGCTTCACGATATTTCTTTTCACGATCATCTCCTAAATTTATCTCATCAACAAAGTTTGTATACATAATATTACGTTTTAACTTATTATAGATATTAGGTAAATCGTCAGCTGAAATATCACGAGCAACTATTTCTAAATCGTAATTTAAATATTTACCATTATTTAAAGCCTTATGCCTAAATTCTTCGACAGCATGCGACTCAATAAATTTTATTTCACGATTGACTAAACTAGCTTTAATCGTTTCATAACTAGGAAGTAGTTCTGTTGTTGCAATATTTTCTTTATCTTTTAAAGAGTTAACTTCTTTGATAATCAATTCTCTTTTCGAAACATTTAGTCTTTTTAAAATGCGCTCCATACTCTTCTTAACTTTTAAATATTTTTCAAGTTCTTCTTCTGGTGGATATAAATAATAAATAGTTCTTAAAGCTTCATTTTTTTCATAAGGCTGTAAAACAGATAAATTAGATGAATCTTGAGCATCAAATAAAACTTTCTTAAAGATATGTTCAACTATTTCATCACTCTTATCACATAAAGATATTATTCTTTTTACAAACTTCTCATCACTTGAATTAACAGTTAAATCACAATCATAGATGGAATCAAAGAATGAATTAATAATATCAACTTTCTTGCTCTGAATCGTATTCATAAAAGGTCGATCAAAACAAATCTTTTCACCACATTCATAACGTTTAGTTAAATCTTTCTTTTCCTTAATTAATTCACTATTTACTTCAACTAATTTGGCAGTAGAAGTATCATTAGGAATCTTATAACCAAAATTATGTTGTTGACTATCTTTATTCTTACGATAGCGCTCTAATAATTCATCACATAAAACATTCTTTAAATGCTTTTGAATACCACTAAAGGTTCTCTCATCCAAATCATATAAATAAACCATTCTTTTAAGAACGAAAAGTAAATAACTTCGTATTGGATAACTACTTCCCTTTCTAAAAATAGAATCAATATCGTGATAAGCTATTTCTAAAAGAAAATTAATACGTTCTTCGTATTTGGTTTTAGTCTCATCTTTTTTAACTTCTGTTTCTAACAACTTAGATAATTCTTTTATTTGATGAATAAAATAATGATTTTTATTTTTCCTTAATTCATTTATGAACCAATATATTTCATTTTCTTTTTTACGTTTGTTGCGCAAATGGTTCTTTTCTTCATCTGAAAGTAATAAGACAATTTCTTTTTCTATTTTATTAGAAGCCATTTTAGTCATTACAATATTATTTTTAAATACTTCTTGAACTTCATAAGAATCATAAAAGGACTGAGCAATGTTTCTTGCGATTATATTAACGTCTCTTTCTTCTTGAAAAGTTTCATTATCTTTACAATAATCATTTTGAAACTCTAATAAGAAGTTCTTTTCTTTACGAGCAATTAATAATAAAAGTTCTTCCATTTTTTGATGTTTACGCAATAACTTACTATTATAAGATTTATTATTTGGTGCACTTAAATTATTTGTTTTTAAAACAATCTTAAAAAAAGTTTGGATTTCATTAGATATATTGGGATAACTATCACTAGCACTTTCACAATATGCATAAAAAGAACCAAATTCCGATGCATTAATGGTAGTAGACTTCATCTTATTCACCATTTTGTTCATAATCTTTACGAAGTTCTATAAATTTGTAGTATTTATTAGGAACATCATAATAACTGGTAATAATATCTTCTAATAAATCGAGTTGTTCATCTATTTTATCTTGTCTCGATAATAACTTTTGTAATTCATCCGTTTTACTTTCTTTTTCTTCTAATTCTTTTATTTGCGTTTCAATATTATCATAATCCTTTTCTAAAGTATTACGATACTTTTCTAACTCCTTAATATCCATACTGACCAAACTCCTTATTCTAGAACTATTATATCACAAATATAATAATTGTCATAAAAAAAGACAATTTTTTTAAATTATCTATTCTTATATAAAATATCGATGTCCACGGCGCCACTAATACCATCAATTTGACCACTACTAGTCATTTGCCATATATGATATTTACCCTTATAATTCGTCTTTTGCGTATAATGGGCTAACCATGTATCATAATTGTTTTTAGTCCAAATATTTTCTAAATAGTATTTACTACTATAAATCATTCCCTTTTGTTTATTTTTTTCTAATTCTTTAATAAAAGTTCCCGCAACATCTGTAAAGCTATGATAACTCAAATTCAATTTACTAAAAGAAGTCCAACTTTCCCAGTCATAACTAATACCTAAAGGGAGTTGATAATCACCCATATTATTAAGAACCCATTGAGCTTGATTGACAGCATCATCTTTACTCTTCGCATAAGTATAGATGTAGGCACCTACTTTTAAGCCAACTTTGGTTGCTTCAGAGATATTTCTTTTATAATATGGATCTAAAATAATTTCACCATCAATGCCATTTTGATGTCCCATACGAATGATGACAAACTCGCATCCTGCTTCTTTTACTTTTTGGAAATCAATTGTTCCTTGCCATTTAGAGACATCAATACCAATCTCGGTGTCATCTGTTTTATAGTTTTCGATGACATCACTAAACTTTTTTCTGGAACTAGTTGTTGTTCCACCCCCAGAAGAAGTCTTGGGCTTTTCAATTACTTTAACAGTAAAACCTTGTTCTTCCGAATTGCCACTACTATCTTCAATGTAATAACTTAGTTCATAAGTACCAACTTTATTAGGATTATAGTCGCCAATAATTTTACGAATGGGTTTATCATCGTAATTG
>CANQWJ010000121.1 GCA_947627525.1 uncultured Bacilli bacterium | reverse complement strand
TGAAAAATAATCTGCTGAAGTTTTTTCCCAGAACGGATCAGCATTTCCACTATTTTCTTCATACAAAATATTCAAAGCAAGGTCATCTAAAAGCTCTATTGCTTTATCTTTATTATCATTTTTATATAGTTGATAAGGCAAAGTCATAGGGTTCCAAGCATTTCCTTTTTGTGGATTACGGAAGTTCAAAACAATTAGGTCATATCCTCTTGCTTTTAATAAACCACCTGTTCCTTCAAAAAGTTCACCTTTAGGATCGGTTAAAACCATTGATTCTCCTTTTTTAGCTAAAACTTTAATAGCTGGAAGAATTGTACTTTGTGTTTTACCAGCACCAGTAGCACCAATTACCAAACTATGTGATTCACCATCATCTACCCATAGTTTTCCATTTTTACTAATTAAAGGAATACCAGCATAATCACTTTTTTCAGCTTTAGGGTCAACTTCTTTTAATACAGCTTGCATTTCTTTATCTTTTGCCCATCTACTATAACCCTTATCCTTTTTTCCAACGCCAAAACCAAAACCTTCTTCGCGTTCAAAAAAATAAGAACTAACACTGACAAAAAGAGCAACTAAAGCAAGTATATAAAATGCTATTGTCGTTAATAAAAAGTCAGGGTTAAAAGCAATAAAGGGATTAAGTGTCAATCCTTCACTATTTGCTAAATTAGATAGATTTACTACTCCTAAAGCAACAACAAACAAAAGAAAAATGGCAAACATCACAAAAATCAACACATCTTGTGCATCTGCTCTAAATCTAAACTTCATATGTCGCCCTTCTTTCTTTTATAAAATACAATAATATTATAACAAATTTATTTGACAATGCAATAAATTAAGCGTTATTATATCACTTTTTTTCTCGTTTTAAAAGTCTTAATCCTAAAATTAATACCGAAATTACAAACCAAACAATTACTACTATTAACAGTAATGTCAACCAAACATCAACAGTCATATACGAAAATAATTTAAAAATATTTTTCGTATAATATTGAGACTTATCATAACGTATTTTTATCTCTTTAAAGTCTTCATTAATCGTCCATATATACTTATTATTTACACTATCAACTTCATTAGCATTAGATGAAAGAACTTTAAAAGGTAAAGTTAATACTATTTCTGAATCTGTATAATTATACAATCCATTTTGTTCTTGTTGAATGATATCATATTGTGTTGGAACAGATGAAACTTCAACAATCTTATCTTTTTCTTTGACGACAACACTTTCAAACAAATAACTAATTGTCTTACTCTGTCTTGCATAAGTTTGTAGATTAGAATAACTTTTTTGTAAGTTAACACCAATAAAGTTGCCATCATAGATTAGTTTTTTATCATCAACATTAAGATTAATGATTTTTAAATTTTTATCAACGACAGACAAAAATTCTTTTTTATTTTCAGCAGTTGTTTCACCATCAAATAAATCAGCACTCTCAAGAACTTTCCCATCTAACATAATTTTTACATCATATTTAAATGTACAACCCGTTAATAATGTTAAACTGATTAGTAAAAGTAACAATTTATATTTTTTTCTCATATTATCACCTAATCTAGTCTTATTTGTTTATAATAATTATTACCTTTTAAGTAAAAATTATTAATAGTTGTACTATTATCACTACTACTAACAACAATGGTATAATTTTTTTCACCATCTAAATCTAATATATATGAAACATTTAGTTGAATAAATTCTTCAATATTATCTTGTGTATAATAATTTTCTTCTAAAATATATTGTCTATCATCATCATTGACATAGACCAATGAGAACATATTTTCACTAATGTTAATATAATCATAATTAGATATAACATAAATAGTTTCTTTTACTGCATCATTATCAAGATCAATATTTATTTTATAACTTTTAAAAAGAGTCCCAATATCCACAATATCTTTATCAATAAGAATTTCTTTTAAATTATCGATATCTTTATCATCTAAATCTTCTTTGGTAAAATTAATTAATTCTATTTCTTTCGTAAGAGCAATAAATGGCAATTTAGGTATATAACCATCTGAACCCTTATTCTTAAAGAATTTTATAAATTGATATTCTGAACCATTTTTAGATACATAAAAACTTCCACGATTTTTACCATCATTATAAATATTAAACTTATCATTTTCAAAATCCGTATCACTAAATGTTATAGTCGTTATTTGATTATCTTTATATTCATAAAAACTTTCCCCATTGATAATTAAATAATTATGTTGTAAATGAATATTATCAGAATTATCAAAATTGAAAAAAATTATACACATAACAATACCATATAACAAGATACCGACAATAATCATAATGATAGATTTATTTTTTTTCAAAGTTTCTAATTTCATAGGACCCCTTTCTAACTAAAACCTCCACCTTGCCACTTCTTTTTAAGGCTATCACTAGCAGCTGTATCATCATAACTTTTTCCAGGACCATAATACTGATTCAATAAATCAGCAAATGTCGTTTTCCCTTTTTCTAAGCCACCAACGTCTTGGAATTGCCACCATTGTGCACAAGAATAATTTCCACTATTAAAGCATTCTCTAGGTCCAACTCCATATAGTCCATAACTATTTAAAACACTTGTAATATCCAAAAACTTTCCACTTACAGTTGGCATTGTTGAAAAAGAACCATTATTAAACTTGACTGGTCTTATTTCTTGATCCTTAGCATACTTACTTTCCGTCTTTCCAGTAACTTCACAATATAAGCGATAATAATCAGAATTACTATAACTACTAGTATTATCAAGAGTTACATAAAAGTAATTTTTACTATCTTGCATTCCTTTATTTTGATTAAAATCAAAAGCACGACCAACGTAATGTAAACTAGGAGTAAAACGACTCTTAGAAGCATTATAAACATTATAATTATTAGTGCCCATTGGAATAGTACCACAAGCTTCCGATATTTCATTAAAGGCCTTTTCCACTTGATCAGCCGTACAAGATAACAATTCTATTGATTTGTCAACTGATAAAGCATCTACTTTTCTATTACGATAAGCTGTTGTTCCATTACAAGTACTCTTTCCTTCTTCTTTTTTCTCCTCATCATTATTTCTTTGACAATAAGCAGAACCGCTTCCACCAATAACAGGACTAGTTCCTGTCATGCTTTTAAGTTCTATACCATCAGCATAAAAATATTCCAAAATTTCCTGAAAGTTTTTTCCTTCATTAACAGCTAAATTTAATCCCCCTATTTGACTCATACCTTGTCCATGTCCTCCAGCTGCATACCTTGCCCAAGAACTAGGAATTGTTACAGTATGTCTTGCATTACTTGGAATTTTCGTATAGGTTGCACTAGTTCCTCCTCTAGCATAAAAAGAATCATACATCGCCGAAATAATATTATCATTATAAGTTATTACAACACCACTTGTTTCATTAACAGCTTCCCAAATCAAAGAATCATCTGTTGGTTGAAAGACTTGATTAGCATCACTATTTTCAATAGTTCCTGTACAATTTTTAGTTTTTGACAAAGTATATGTACGAATGGCTATCGCAAAAGCTTTAATATTTTCTTTTATATTTTCACTACTACCAGCAATACTACTCATATAACTAGGTGAAAACTCTTTATTGACAACACCAGCGACATAACTTTCCAAGTCATAAGTTCCACCATAAGGAAAACAATGCCTACCATTACCACTGGCACAGGTTGTAACTACAACTTGTGGGCAACTTGCATCAATGACTGGGAAATTCCCCGCTACTGTTCCATTATTATCACAATCGATTTCCCTTAAAGAATCAGCATACAAATATATGTAATCAACAGCTTCCGCAAGATGTGAATAGTACAACTCATCATCCAATATTTCATCAAAATATTCTGGATAATACTCGACCATAAAATTTTCATCTATCAAATTCCAATAGAAAACGCCACCACTATTTTCATCATCATAAGACCCTTGCTCCGTTGACAATGAATATGATGTTCCACCGCCACCACTACAATCATAGTTCTTCTCACGTGAAGCCGCTGACATCCAGAAATTAAAAATATTAGTATTATCATCATTACTAGCAATCTTACGAACAGAACTACTATCACGATTACAATTCTTATATGTTTTTATTTGATATTTGGCAAGAATTTCAATTTTAGCTGTCATTTCATCAAGTGATTTATAATAAGTTCCACCTTCTTCACCAGCATCTTCTTCA
>CANQWJ010000120.1 GCA_947627525.1 uncultured Bacilli bacterium | reverse complement strand
CTTTTGGCCAATCAGTAATAAAGACTGGTCCATTAAAGTAATCAGTAATATATTTTTCATGTTCTTTAGCTATATCTTCACCATAATCTGGTTCAAATTCCCATTTAACATCGGCTTTTTTTAGAATGTCGATAACATCTTTATGAGCAATTCTTGTAAAGCGCGAATTAACTAATTTAGTTAGTTTTTCAATTAAACCTTTTTCCACAAAACTATCTAAGAATTCCAATTCATCTTTAGCTCTTTCTAAAACATAACTGACAATATACTTTAACATCTCTTCTTCAATATCCATTAAACCATTTAAGTCACAGAAAGCAATCTCTGGTTCAATCATCCAAAATTCATTAGCGTGTGTTTTTGTATTAGAATTTTCTGTCCTAAAAGTTGGTCCAAAAGTATATATCTTTTTATAAGCTAAAGCAAAAGCTTCACCATGAAGTTGTCCACTACCAGTAACAAAAGCTTTTTTACCAAAAAGATCTTTTGACATATCAACTTTACCATTCTCATCTTTTTCTAAATTATCAAAATCAAGGGTCGTAATCTTAAACATCTGATCTGATCCTTCACAATCAGCACAAGTAATTAAAGGTGTATGAACATAGACATAACCATTATTTTGAAAATACTCATGAATAGCCATAGCCGCTAAACTTCTAATACGAAAAACAGCTTGAAACAAATTAGTTCTTGGTCTTAAATAAGCCATTTCACGTAAAAATTCTCTAGTATGACGCTTTGGTTGAATTGGATAATCTTCTGGGGCATCGCCTAATAGAGTAACGTCTTTTGCTTGTAATTCAAATAATTGTCCTTCTTTTGGGCTTTTAACTAAAACACCCTTAACTTCGATAGCACTACCTACTCTAATTTTTTGAATATCATCAAATTTATCTAATGCATTATCATAAACTACTTGTAATGTTTTAAATTGTGTTCCATCCGCAAAGTCAATAAATCCAAATTCTTTCTGTTTACGATGATTACGAACCCAACCATCAATAGTTACTTCTTTATTCAAAAAACTTTCATAGTCTCTATATATCTCTACTAAATCTTTTTTCATATAAATTCCTCTTTTCCTAAACTTTATTTTATAATATTAAAAATATTCCGTCAATGAAATAAAAGGACTTTCATCCTTTTAATCATTATATACATAATATATATTAGTATTGTTATATTTAAATTCATTATTATCAACTAATGCTTTAGTACCATACTGATCATATCTATATAAATAATTATCTTTTATATAGTAAATACGATCTTTATTTATTATCAAATTATTATATTTATTTTCTTCAAAAAGCAATACTCGAACTTCTTTAGCATTCTTATAAACACGATATACTTTATCATTATCAATTAAATAATAAGCATTATCTGATTCATATATCTGATCATAATTAAATTTTATATCATCCACTTTAGAAGTAGTAGTTATTTTAATTTTATTTTCAGTAAAATCCGTTACACTTTGCTCAACCCATTTACCATCTTCATAAAATTGAAATCCTTTATTAACAGTACCAATAACTTCAAAACTACCACTATTAGGATTTACTACATATTCAATTTTATTTTTTAGATCAAATCCGTATAATTTACCATCTACAACGCCGATATTATACAAATTGTTAGATAATGTTTGATTAATAGTAATATATTTATAATCGCCTTTTTTAACATTAACAATATAATATTCATTAACTTCTTTTTTTACATTTACTATTGGAAGTAAAAAATAATTATCTACATATTGTCCTAATTCATTAGTATATATATCTTTACTAGAAAAATTAAAATTATTTTTCTTATCTTTATTATAAGTTAATAAATATTTATAACGATAAATTTCTAAATATTCATTATCATATAAATTACTACTGTATATAGTAACTTGACCATCTTTTAATGTTTTACTTTTAGAATCAGTATATTTATCTTTAATGTTCAATTCATTTAGAAATTCTTCAATATTTATTTTTTTATTAGTATATTCTGAAGAATAAGTTTCTTTTCCATCACTACATAATACTTCTGTTTCAGCATTATTAACAGTTACAGGATACAAGCACTGATAACTATCTTTATTATAAATTTTTACTTCTGTAATTATTTTTTTCTGTTTATTAAAATTATTTTTTACATAATAAGAATATTGTCTATTATCAGGACTAGTTATGGTAATTGTATAACCATCTTCTAAATCTGTCTTTTTATATTTTTCTAAGACTTTAAACTCAATATTATTTCCTGATACAGAATATTCTATAGAATGACCTTTTTCAAAATATATGACTACAAATTGATAAATTAAAACTAGGATAAATGACACTACGACAAAACTTACTACTCTTTTTATATTCATACTACCACCACTATTCTATATTATATTATTTTTTGTTAACAAATTAATAATTTCATCTTGTTCTAAATAATCATTACTATTATCAATAATGTTGTTGTCTTTTATAATTAATAAATTTGGATATAATTCATCACTAATAACATCAGTTTGTTTTTTTAATTCTTCTTTTTCAGCATCAACTAATTCTAAAATGTTCATGTATTCAATATTTAATTGATAACTTTTAGCAATAGAATTTAAATAATCAACCTCATTATAACATTGTTCACTTTCATTATTACACAAGAAAATAATTGATGTACCTTCATAATGAAGTGATGCTTTAAACATTTCTAAATCAATTGGACTAATATATTGAAAATCATTAATATCAAAAGCAAATAAACCACTCTTTTTAATATCTTTAGGTTTAACATAAAAAGAGATAAGAATTAATCCTAATAATATTATTGACATCAATATTAAAAATATAATATTATTTTTCCTATTGTCTTTCTTTTTATTTTGTTTTGTCATTACATCACCTACTATAAAATAAGTATACCACGATTATACTTATAAGTAAATTTTAAAAAAAGAAAACAAGTCCCATTTGGACTTGTTAATCTTCAAAAAAATCATCAAAGAATTGATCTTCATCAATATCATCCAAAGAAATAGTTGGTTTATCTTTAACTTCAGATGTAACATTTTTAGGTTTTTCTTCAACTTTTTCAGTATTTTCTTCAAGTGGAGAAGAATCTTTGGTAAATGTTGTAGAAGGACTTAGCATATCATTGACTTTTTCTTCAATACTATCCATTGAAATAATAGTATCATCATCAATAACGGATTCTTTGTCATCTTCTTTTTCAACAATTGCCTCTTCTTTAGATTTTTCAACAATCTTTTCTTCTTTATCAGTTTTCTCTTTTTCAACGATAATTGGTTTATCATTCTTGGCATCTTTCGCTGTCTTTTCTTTTTCTTCACGCTCAATTTCAGCAATTTTAGCATCAATTTTTCTAACCAAATCATCAATATCAACACCCGAAGAATCATTCTTTGGTTTATCGTTAAAAGGTGAAGGTGCTCCACCAAATGGAGAAGCTCCAAAAGGTGAAGGTGTTGATGGCATTATACCAGCTCCACCACTTGATGAAGGAGCATTATTACTTTCCATCATTTCACGAATTTTTTCTTGACGTTTAGCTTTAACAAACTCACGAACATCAAAAACTTGAACTGGACGTTTTTCACGTTCTGGATAAGCCATTTTAGGATATTGTTGATTACCCCAATCTATTTTAAAGTTTGGAACAAAAGATGTTTTAAACGGTTGCATACGCATACGTAAAACAATCTGATCAAATTGTTTCATTCTTTGTAAATCAGATACTGTAACAAGTGGCGTTGAAGCTGTCTTATCATCTTTCTTAGATTTTACTTCCCCACAAAGTTTACTTATCTCTTCAAGAGCCGCTAACTCAGTAGAAATCAAATAGATAATATTACCACAGTTACCTTTTATTGTTTCAGCGTTTTCTTTACCATAAACTTGATTAAGTTGGGCAAAGTTTTGAATAATCATAGTAAAACGAATCTGTCTTGAACGAGCTGCTGTTATCATTGTCGTAACATCTTTCAAAGGTGGCATATTGGCAAACTCATCCAACAAGAAGTTAGTACGGCAAGGAAGCTTACCACCATGTTCTTGAGCAACATCTATTAAAGTTTCATAACATTGCTTGATAAAGATAGTTGCTAAAGAGTGATAAGTCTTCTTTTCATCTTGAATGATGATAAATACGGCTGTTGGTCTTTCACCAATAGTACGAAGACTAAAATCACTATAACTAAGCATCTCTGATAAGTTTTCACGTGAAGAAAATAACTTTACTTTTTGTTTAAATACCGAAATGATAGAACCTTTAGTCTCATTCGG
>CANQWJ010000119.1 GCA_947627525.1 uncultured Bacilli bacterium | reverse complement strand
CCAACGATCAGGGAGTTGCAGTCCCACGCCTTACCACTTGGCTATAGACCCATCAGTAATTTGATTATAACAAATACTAAATGTTATTTCAATAAAAATATATATAAAAAGGATAAAAATATTCCTATTTTTATCCTTATCCAATCAAATTATATTTATATTCTTTATCTCTAATAGTAAACACTAATGATACTTTTTTAGCGTTTTCAACCTCTTTCAATACCTCCAAATAAGTATATTCCATGTTACTACTTGGTGTTAAATCAATGACATTTACTGGTTGTCTTTTAGTTTTACCATTCAAATCGTATTCAACAGTCACAAATTTAGAATAAAGACTCGAATAGATGCGATGATCCAATTTGTCATTTTTCTTTAGATTTGCTTTAATACGCATTATTGTTTTTGGATATTTTGATGTATCTGTTGGAACAATTGATTTCGTAAATTTCTTTTCTAAACTACCAATCATTTGTTTATATGTGTAACTATAATGGCTATTAAAGTCTACTTCATCTATTTGTAACTCTGTACCGGATAACAAACTATCTTCAAAAGTGAGATTTTCTTTAAGTTTTTTTTCAGCAATAGTCGTTATACCAGAGAACTCAACAGGTTTTAATTTTACTTTTGTAGAATCAAATGCTGAAGTCCTATCGCTAGCTTGTTTAGATACTAAGTATTCAAATTGTAACTTCCTCTTTTCATATTTTAAATCAACTTCATATAATAATAGTATTTGTCTTTCCTCTTTTGCTTTTACTCTATCAGAAGAAATATATCGATCACCCAAATCAGAAAATTCTTCAACATAATTATCAGTAGGAATGTATTTTACTCCATCAGCAACTTTTAAATACAAATATTCATATGGTATTTTTACGTCTTTATCAGAAAGATTCTTAGCATCTAATTTAACAGCAACATAAAACTTATCTGTTCTTATTTGATTACCATTATAAGAATATTTTGTCTTATAACTATCAGTAACTTTTAAATCCATTACTCCTACTCTAAAAGTTTCATTCTCTTTATATATTTTTTCAATGCTAGCAATATATAGAGCTATACTTAATATAATTCCAAATGCGCATATACCACCAATACACCAAAAAATAACTTTATTTTCTAAATAGACATATTTTATGAAACGAAGACGGCGATTTAATTTAACCATAACATTTTCTGTGTCAAGTTCAACTTCAAATTCCACTTCTTCGCTATCTGATTCATTAATATCTAATTCTATTAAATCTTTTTTAAAATTAAATTGTTTTATATTAAAACCAACGGCACGCATTAAAGCTACTAAAGCAAAAGGAATAATTAATAGTGATAACACTGAAGTTAAATCACTTATTACTTGAATAAAAATTGTTGATGGTTGTCCCATTTGAATATCATTAAAAATAGAATGATTAAGACCAAGTAATACAATTTGGATTATAATAACTATTAATGTAAAAATATAATATTTTATAGGTTTTTGTTTTTGCTTTAAAAGAGCAATAATAGCGATGATTATTCCAATGATTAAAAGCGGTAATAAAACAGTCCAAATACCAAAATACTCATCAACTACACCAATTATTTGACTATAAGTTTTGCTGTCAATATATTCGTTTAAAAAACTGACAATACTACGAATTTTAAGAAAGAACCATGTCATTAAACCAAATAATATTAAATGTATAATTTTAAAATTCTTAATTAAGAAGGCATACGGTTTTCTAAATACCATATTAATCAACCCCTATCCTAATATTAAGTATATATTATATTATTAAATATTTCAAAATAAAAAAAGAGAATTTATGTACTTTACACACAAATCTCTTTAATATACACTTTCTTGACATCAAATATCATGAATATTTAATGCTTGTAATTCTTTTTGTTCTTCGTCATTAAATATTTCTTTTTTTCGCAAATGATAATTGTTAGATAGTAAATTATTAATATTATTACTCAATCCAAGAAAATCTTCTTGATGAATAGTATCAAGGCATAGAGAAATGATTTTATCATCAGGAATAACTTTTGTTTTTTGAAGACGTTGATAAATATTTTCAAGACTATCATCAAACGTTTCTTCTAAAACATCTTTTGTATCATTATCTAAATGACGATTAAAGTAATCAAATGATGAAGATGTAAATAACGACATAGTTCCAACTAATTTACTATCGTCAAGTGTATCAATTAATCTTTTAATAGGTAACGCTAAAAAATTATAATTAATCTTTCTAATCGCATCACTTTTGTAAAGGCCTTTAGGAATTGAATCACTTGCTGGATCAAAAGCATATATACCATCTATATCATACTTTTCATCTTTAATAGAAACTAAAGTAAAATACTCTTTCTTTCCATCACGAATAATTTCGCCAACAAAAGATTTGATATCAATTCTTTCTAATAACTTTGTAAAAAGAATACTATAACCCAAATTATTTGTTTTACGAGTTCTAACTATATCAGGAAGACGACTACTACTATTTTCATCATATTCTAATAGTTTTACAAAATCGTATAATTCTTTAATCTTTTCTAAAGAACTCATATCACTTTTTATACAAGATAAAACAATATTTATATATTCTTCAATTAAACGATAATTAGGAATCGTTGTTATTAGATATGTTTCATCTTTAATATCATAAGCGATCTTCCAAGTATCAGGATTATCATAAGGCATCGTTAAAATTTTTTTTACTTCTTCTTTAGAATTATGACGAAGAATCATTTTTTCGACTTTACTGTCATCACACATTGGTGAAAGTTCTAATAGATGTTTTAAATTTTCAATATCTGTAACTTCTGTTCCATCTTTAAAGGTTATTTGTAGCAAGGTATTAATGGAAAAAAGCATCTTTTGAACTTCACTTAATTCATCTTGTGATAAATGCGTTCGAAAGTCTAGATTAGTAACACCTATATATTTAAGAGCCTCATCACTGAGACTATCCAAATCTTCTTCAAAATGATTGTCCAATACTTTTCACCCCCCTGTGAATGAATAATATTGTTTTTATTTCAAAGGTTTAACACCCTTTGCCCCTTTTGCTCCTTTTAAACCTTGAGCAGCATAACCACTTAAAATATTTGTTTCAAAAGAATGTGTTTTATTAATTCTCTTCTTATAATCTTTAATAGCAATATTAATTAGTTCATCCAACAATTCTGTATAATCTTTACCAATTGGTTCCCACAAATAGAAAGCTAAAGAACCAGGAATAGTATTAACTTCATTCAAATAAACTTTTTTCTTTTTAGAATTAATCAAGAAATCAACTCTCGTATCACCACTTAAATTCAATGATTTAAAAGCACGAACAGCAATATCTTGAACTTCTTTTGTCAACTTATCTCCTATATCAGCAGGAATTTTACGACTAGCAGAAAGCATTCCTTTGCTAGCACTAGCTTTTTTACTTCCACCAATATATTTATCTTCATAAGTAAGTAAATCATTTCCCGTTAAAACTTGTTCAATGACACTAGTATCTTGACTATCATGATTTCCTACAACACTAATATTTACTTCAACGAGATTATCAATTACTTCTTCAACTAGAATCTTATTGTCATAACTAATAGCATCTTCAATTGCTTCAATAAGTTCATCTTTCTTATGAGCAACCTTAATACCAACACTACTTCCTAAAGTAGCTGGTTTAACAATGACAGGATATTTAATTTTTTCAATTTTATTAATTACTTCTTCAGGATTTTCTTCATATTCACTGTCATAGAACCATGTATATTCAGGAATTGGTAGACCTTCACTCTCCCAAATTTGTTTTTGGAATATTTTATCTTGTCCTAAAGCAGAAGCACAAACATCACTTCCAACAAAAGGAATACCAATAGTCTTTAAATATCCTTGTAAAACACCATCTTCCATATTTGTTCCATGAACAATTGGAAAAGCAATATCAATCTCCTTAACAATTCTTCTAAAGAAACCTTTACTTTGAAGAATAAAACTTCCGTGTCTTTTATATAACACAACATTTTTAGCATACTTTTTCAACAAGTTCATATCTTGGTATGTTTCAATTTCTTTTAAGAAATCGCCCGTATACCATTCGCCATTCTTAGTGACATAAATAGGTACTATTTCATATTTTTCACTATCCATTTTGTTCATAGCTTGAACAGCAGAAATAATACTTACTTCATGCTCAACGCTTTCTCCACCAAAAATAACACCAACTTTTATCATTTTAATCACGTATAATCTAATTATGTGATTTTTTATTAATCACTATATTAGATTCTCCTTTCTATAATATTTTTTTATTA
>CANQWJ010000118.1 GCA_947627525.1 uncultured Bacilli bacterium | reverse complement strand
GTCGTTGTTGTTCCAACAGTTACGGTCGTAGGCCCAGCTGGCCCTGTTGGTCCTTGTGGACCGGTTGGACCAATTAGATAACAACTATTACAATAGGGTACAGGATTATTTCCTCCATTACAACCATTTCCAAACATATTTTTACCTCCTTCATTCTAATATATGAGTGAGGTCTTTTTTGATATAGTTAATTGGCATAAATGGATGCTTATTTTTTATACTCCTTCTAAATTAAAATCTGGTATAAAACTCTCATCTTGCGTTTCACCTTCTTGAATGAAGGCATTCCTAACACCTATATCATAAGCATAATTTACTAATTCATCATATTCTTCTTCGGTTACTTTTCTATTTAGATTTTGATACTTTTTAAAGTTACATAATGGTGTATATTGATTCATTATACTGATATAAATATTATCCTTATAGGTATCATATAAATATTTAACTATTTTTTTCGCATCTTCTACTTGTTCTGGTAAAAGTAAAACACGAACAACAACACCTTTTAATAATAATCCTTCTTTAGAAAAGATAGGTTTCCCTACTTGACGATACATCTCTTTAATATTTTCTTTGGCTATGGAAAAGTAATTATCAACATTGGAATATTTAATTCCAAACTCTTCATTATAATATTTCATATCTGGTAAATATATATCTACTATTCCTTCTAACTCTTTTAATGTTTCAACATTTTCATAAGAACTAGTATTATACACAATTGGTATTCTTAAACCATTTTCTCTAGCTTTTTTAATTCCTTTAATAATACTTGGAACATAATGTGTTGGTGTTACTAAATTAATATTATTGGCTTTCTTTCTTTGTAATTCTAAACAAATATCACTAAAACGTTTAATCGTAATATCTTTTCCTATACCTAAGGCACTTATTTTTCGATTCTGACAATAAATACATTTCAAACTACAATAAGAAAAGAAAATAGTTCCACTACCATTTTTCTGTGACAAAAAGGGTTCTTCCCAATAATGAAGACTTGCTTTCGCAATTCTTAGTTTATTACTTGCGCCACACTTGCCTTTTGTAACATATCTATTAACATTACAATTGCGATGACATAAATTACAATTTTTGTAAACATTTCTCAAAGTGATCACATTCTTTCTAAAATACCTTCTAAGACAACACTTTTATCAACAAAAAAAGTATGTTTCATATAAAATTTTTGTCGAGTATTGAAAAAATACTTAACAAAGTAAATATTTTTAAAGCTATAATGAATACCTTTTTTACGTAAATAAGGACAAACGAACATTTTACAAGCGATATTCTTAATCGTACATCCTTTTTCTCCTAAATGTTCACAATCAGCATTTTCTTTATAACCATGACAACAACCATTTATATAAGTATCCTTTATTATTCCTCTTTCTATCATATCTCTTCTTCTTGAACACAAATTATCTTTAAAACCACAAATATTTTTATCTTGAAATTCTTTATCTAAATAATCACAAATCATGTCATATAATTTTGAATATCTTTTTTTTAAATTTTTTTCAGCAATTACTTCTTCTATTTTCTTTATTCTTTTCTTTTTTTCACTACTAGTAATTGTTTTATCGTTATTTATATCAAAAGTTGCTTTTTTTAAAATAGTAACATCACGCATCTTTATCCCTACTTCTCATAAAATGGTTTCATATCTTTTATTAATTCTTTCGCAATATCATATTTAGTTGTTATTATATCTAAATTAATTTTCTCAATATTATTATTTATTTCTTCTCTTATTTCATTAAATAATTTCTCTTTGTTTTTGGCCTTAGTATCAATAATTAACAAGTATCCAGAAATATTATTTTTAACAATGCTCAATATATAGGCACAATTAACTGCTTCTTTCTTTTCTAAAATACGCTTCATTTTTCTCTTTATTTCTTTTGGACACTCTTTTTTCTCTTCTATAAAGACTTTATCGTTACTAAAAATATTCTTAACTGCTTCTCTATTTAAAACGATATTTTCAGAAAAAGGGTTAATGACAAGTCCTTTAACTTCCGAATCACTTGAAACAACAATATTCGCAAGTTCATCAAAAGATAAGAAGAACTCTTTTGATTCTTTCGCATCACTCCATTTATTATATTCATCCTTGTCTGTATAGCACTGAAAATAATGGTCTTGATTTTGATTAACTAAAAGCATAAAAGTAAATTCATCTTTTTTATCATCGTTAACAGCTGGAATAATTAAAATAGAACTCTTTAATAATTTTATAAATTCATCTTCACTTTCTTTATCATTTTGAAGATTTAAAGTAATCATAGCTACTTTTAACTCATCATTTCTAACCTCTTTATTTGTTTCCATAAAATCACCACTTTCATTATAACATATATTAGACACTTTAATTGAAACTACTTCTTTAAATAAAAGTAATTTATTGTTATACTTTAATAGGGAAAGGAAGTGATATGATGCCTTCATCAGCTATTCATCGTTGTGTCAGTAAAAGAGTAAGAGAAAAACTAAACATTTATAATGATAGTGATACTTCTCTTTTTTATGAATTGGGTTCAGTTGCCCCTGATTGTTGGAAAGATTCCTTAAAGTATCAGAATTCGCCACTTCCTAAGCATCAAAAACGTCGTGCTTCACATTTTTCAACAGAGAGTGAGAATTTTATTGAAGACTATAATGCTTTCTATCAAAAGTATCATCCAACTATTAATGATCCTTTTTTAGTTGGCTACTTTGTTCATCTAATAACTGATAACTATTGGCGAACTAATATGTTTTTAAAATACTTTTTAAAAGACAATAAAGTTAAAATGCTTGATGGAACAATCCTGACTTTAGATAGAGAAAAAAGAAAAGAACTTCTATCAAAAGAAAATAAACAGATGTCTTATCAAATCTCTAAATATTATAACCTTCAAAAGATTAGATATTTATCTACTCTTGAAATTGCTTCACTTCCTAAAATGGAAGAAGTTGAATTTAATATTATCAATGATACTGTTGAATTTATCAATTTTGAAGCCAACAATAATAATCATCATACTTTTAAAGTCTATAACATTGATAACTTTATTAATGGTGTTGAATCTTGTAGTGATTTTATTATTGATCAATTAATAAAATATAAAATAGTTAAGAAATAAAACAATTATTTCTTTTTTTGTATAATAAACATCAAAAGTACTTAACATTTAAAGAAAAACTAGTATAATAAAGAAATGGTGATTTTATGAAAAAGAAAAAACCTCCAAAAAATAATAATAAAAAAGTTAATATTATAGCTTTTATATTTAATGGTATCTTTTTAATAACGTCAATTTTACTCACATACCTAATTATTAGTCTTGATGTTTTACCAGTTAAATATTTAGTATTAGTTTTAGGCATTATATCTATTTTAAATATCGCATCAATTACATTAAATGTTTTAAAAAAGATTCCTAAAAAGATAAAGATTGTCAATATGGTTATATGTTCTATATTAAGTATTCTTTTTGGTATTCTTTCTTTTCATGTTCATAATACTGAAGAATTTTTAACAGATATGGATATCGATTATAAAACAATGAACTATGTAATAGTTGTTTTAAGAAGTACTAAGTATGATGAATTAGATGACTTAAAAGAAAGTGAAATTGGTTATTTAAATAATGAAAGTGAAGGTTTAAACGAAGCTCTTACGGAAATTAAAAAAGTTGTTAGTGTAGAAGCAAAGCCTTTTACTGATTTAAATGAATTGCGAGAAGAACTTGAAAATGAAGAAATAAGTGCCATGTATGTTGAAGAATCTTATTATAAGATGCTAAAAGATACAGATTATGATGATGAAGAAGAAAAAGAGAGAGAAAATTCTAGTGAAAAAGATGAAGAACAAGATGAAAGTGATACAACAGTTGAAGAAGATATTTCAGAATTTGAAGCTAAAACTAAAATTATTTACTCAATTACTATAAATATGAAAACGGGAAAAATTACTAAGAAAGTTGAAGATGTTACTATGGATCCATTTAATGTTTATATTAGTGGTATTGATACTTATGGTAAAATTTCAAGTGTTTCAAGAACAGATGTTAATATGGTTGTTACTGTTAATCCTGTTACGCATCAAATTCTTTTAACTTCTATTCCAAGAGATTATTATGTACAATTACATAATAAAAAAGGATTAAAAGATAAATTGACACATTCTGGTATCTATGGAATTGATACTAGTGTTAAGACCGTTGAAGATCTATTTGGAATTGACATTAACTATTACTTTAAAGTTAACTTTACTAGTGTTGTTAATATTGTTGAAGCACTAGATGGTGTTGAAGTATATTCTGATTATACTTTTACATCTAAAGATGGTTATCGCTATACAAAGGGATATAATTCTGTTAATGGTAAAGAAGCTCTTTC
>CANQWJ010000117.1 GCA_947627525.1 uncultured Bacilli bacterium | reverse complement strand
GGTCGTAAGAGATCTAGTTCTTTGATGATGTTATCAACCGTAAAGTCAAAATTATCATTGACGTATTCATATATTTTTTCCATTGGTACTTTATTAGTATTAAAAGTGTTTATATATAAAGAAACAGGTTCTTCTTTACCAATTGCATAAGCTAGTTCTATTTCACATTTTGAACATAAATGATGTGCAACTACATTTTTTGCAACAAATCTTGCATAATAAGCAGCACTTCTATCAACTTTTGATGGATCCTTACTACTGAAACAACCACCACCAACTTTGGCAAATCCACCGTAGGTATCAACGACAATTTTTCTTCCGGTCGTTCCACTATCACCAAAAGGACCACCAATTGTAAATGAACCACTAGTATTAATTAAGTATTTAGTTTCGCTGTCAACTAAGTTTTTAGGAATAACTTTTTCAATGACATTTTTGATGATGTATTCTCTTAATTCTTCTTGTGTTATTTCTTTGATGTGTTGACTAGCTATGATAATAGTATCGATTCGTTTGGGAACGTCATCTTCATATTCAACAGTGACTTGCGTCTTACCATCGGGTTTTAATGGTGAATTTTTATCACTTTTTCTCATATCAGTTAATTGTTTCGCTAATTTATTGGCATAATAGATTGGTAAAGGGATAAGTGTAGGTGTTTCATCAGTAGCAAATCCAAACATAATTCCTTGGTCGCCGGCACAAACTTTGTCTTTCATAACGGCACTATTAATCTCAGGTGATTGTTCACTTATTTTGGTCATTACGTTAAACTCTTCATCATAACCAATATCTTTTAATACCTCTTTGGCTATTTCTTCATAATTTAACTTAGCTTTGGTCTTAGCTTCACCATAAATTAGAATTAAATCATCTTTGATAGTTGCTTCAACAGCCATCTTACTATATTTGTCTTGGGCTAAAGCACTATCTAAAATCTTATCAGCAATCTTGTCACATATTTTATCAGGATGACCTTCAGTTACTGATTCACTTGTAAATAAATACTTCATAAACTCCTCCTTCTTTTCTTTTATTAAAAAAAAGCTCTTGAAAGAGCTTACGGCCGAATAGTTCTTTCATCGTTCTAGCTTTACCACCTTACAAAAGCAGGTTGGTACGAGTTCATTGAGCTAAGTCTCTCCCTCGTTCTTAATAAAAGGTAATTTAATTAAAACACGAATTTATCTTTTTGTAAATATAGTTATAAAATTTTGTGTTATAATATTTACTTGAAAGGGTGATATTATGAAATTAAAAGTTTTGCCTATCACTTTATTGACAGGTTATTTAGGTAGTGGAAAGACCACTTTGATAAATCATATTTTAGGAAATCAAAAAGGATATAAGATTGCGGTTATTGTCAATGACATTGGAGAAGTAAACATTGATGCTGACTTAATTGAGCGTGAAGGTGTTGTCAAAGAAAAGGATGACAATTTAGTAGCGCTTTCTAATGGTTGTATTTGTTGTACCTTAAAGACAAATTTAATTGAACAAATTGCGGAAATCTATGATATGGGAAAGTTTGATTATCTATTGATTGAAGCAAGTGGTATTTGTGAACCAATTCCCATTGCCCAAACGATTATGGCAATGAACGATATGCTAAATCAACAAGGATTACCAGATATCGTTCGTCTTGATTCTGTTATTAGTGTCACTGATAGTTTACGTCTTGTTAAAGAATTTAATTGTGGCGACAATCTTCTTGAAGAAGAAATTGAAGAAGATGATATTGAAAACTTAATCATTCAACAACTAGAGTTCTGTGATGTCATCATTTTAAACAAAGTTGATGAGGTAAGTAAAGAAGAACTTTCTAAAGTAAAAGCCGTTATAAGAAGACTTCAACCAAAAGCTAAAATAATTGAGACTAATTATGCTAAAGTTGACTTAAAAGAGATCTTAGATGTTAAACTATTTGATTTTGAAAGAGCTGTTTCTTCAGCTGGTTGGGTTGAAGAACTCGAAAAAGATGAAGAAGAACAAGAAGAAGGAGAAGCTCTTGAATATGGTATTGGCACATTTGTCTATTATGTTCGTGATGGCTTCAATCGTAAGAAATTTAAAGATTTTGTCGATAATAAATGGGAAAAATCCATTATTAGGTGTAAAGGTGTTCTATATTTTAAAGACCAAGATAATATGAGTTACATGTTTGAACAAGCTGGAAGTCAAAAGACCTTGACGGAAGCAGGAGAATGGTTTGTCATGCTTCCTAAAAAGAAACAAGATGAACTTCGCCAAATGGAACCAAAACTAGAAAAGGATTGGGATGAAAAATATGGCGATAGAATGGTCAAACTAGTCTTCATTGGTCAAAATATGGATAAAGACAAAATAACTAAAGAATTAGATGCTTGTCTTGAAAAATAAGTAAATAAAACAATAAAAAAATGCTATTTTACAGCATTTTTTTACTTTTTTAATACTTTAGATTTATCTTCTGTTTTTAATTCTTCTTTTAGATGTTCAACTGTTCTTGCGAAACCAGAAGCAATATCATATTTAGGTTTCCAAGCAAGTTCTGATCTAATCTTTTCAGTTGAAAGAATACCATTTTTGAAAGATGCTACTCCTTTTTGTTGTTCTTTTGGAATATCAAAAACAAGTTTTAATCCTTTTTGTGGTTCTAGTCCAACTAATATTTCTGCTAGATCTCTAATTGATACTTTAGAATCTTCATCAGCGATATTATATACTAAGTCATTAGATTTTAATAAAACTAAGAACATTGCTTTGATAGCATCAGCAATATAAGTATAAGTTCTAACTGATGAACCATCACTTTTTAAGACGATGTCTTGATCATGAAGAATATTATTTAGGAAATCAGCTTGAACTCGACCATCATAGATAGACATTCCTGGTCCATAAGTATGAGCAAGTCTTACAATCTTAGTATTTAACCCATATTCTTCTTTGAAACCACTACACATATTTTCAGCAGCTTTTTTCCCTTCAGCATAACCATTTCTTGGTACTAAAGGATTTACTTGACCTAATGGACCATCTTCTGTAAATAATTCTTGTCCTTCCATTGGTTCCCCATAAATTTCACGAGATGATATAAAAAGGTAACCACTGGCTTTTTTATCTTTGGCAAGTTTTAAAGTATTAGCTGTTCCAAGAGTATTAGCGAAGTTTGTTTCAACTGGTTCTTTACTCATTATTTTAGGACTAGCAGGGCTAGCAGCATGAACGACATAATCAACTTCGCCTTCAATATCTAATGGTTCAATTACATTTCTTTTTAATACTTCAACATCTTTATTTTCAGAAATATAAGGATCTAGTTTACTAGGATTACGAACAACGGCTTTTACTTTGGTATTAGTTCCATATAATTCATTTAATTTTAAAATGGTATAAATGAAGTAAGAACCAACCATTCCTGAAGCACCAGTTACTAAAACAGTTTTATCTCTTAATTTCTCAATCAATAATTGTGGTGTACAAAATTCAACTATATCACAAACGTCTTCATTAACAACTTTTGAATAAACCATTATTTATCCTCCATACTTTTCTTTTTTTGTTTAGCTTTCTTATTTTCTTCTAATTGAATGAATTGTTTATAGTCAATAGCGGCATAGTTACCTAAAATAGTACAATAATCTTCAGGTGTTGTAACTTTGATATTACCTCTATTTCCCTCTACTAAATGACATTTAACACCATTCTTAAACATTAGTCCACAAGAGTCAACTATTCCTTCATAATTAGGATTAGATTGACGTTCTTTTAAATGCATAGCATAGATATCACTTAAATAAAAGCATTGTGGAGCTTGAGCTGTATACATAAGTTTTCTTGATGGCATTTCTTCAACTGTCATTTTATCTAAACTCATAATTGGCGTTTCAAAACAAGGTGTAACAGTAATGGCACTACCATATTCTCTAACACCTTCAATACAATTAGTAATTGTTTCATCACTAACTAATGGACGAACACCATCATGGATTAAGACAATGGCATCATCATGATCTTTTTTGACTTCATTAAGTCCAATGAAAATAGAGTCTTGTCCAGTTGTACCACCAGGGAAAACACGTCTAACTTTAGAAATAGTATGTTTTTTAATTAAATCTTTTAAGTGATCTACACCTTCTTCAATACAAGCAACATATATTTCATCAATATTTTCATTAGCTTCAAATAATTCAAGAGTATGGACAATAATTTCTTTTCCTTGAACTTTTAAAAATTGTTTAGGTACTTCAGCACTCATTCTTTGTCCAGCACCACCGGCAAATATAACAGCAATATTTTTCATAATTACCTCCCTGAAATGTAGCCTTCTACATCAAAATTAGCCATATTATAACACAAATCACTCATTTTGGCAAGTAAACAGCCCTTTTAAAGAAAAAGAACCTTGTAGTGTTACAATTGATGTGACACCGATTAGTATATACAAAAAGCGATTGATCCAGTAAAATGTTAATTGAAACAA
>CANQWJ010000116.1 GCA_947627525.1 uncultured Bacilli bacterium | reverse complement strand
AGAAAGAAAACACCTTCCTGGTGGCGATAGACAACGTATTAAAGATCAACAAGCGATGATTGATGCCATGTTTAGAAAGGCAATTAATCCTTCAATTATCATAAAATATTCTAGTCTTTTAAATAGTGTTAAAGATAACTTTGTAACTAATATGTCCGCTACAGAAATTACTAATTTAATAAAGATGCAACTAGATTCTAATGCCAAATGGACAATAACTTCTAATAGTGTGGAAGGATACGATAGTAGTAATTATACTTATTCGGCACCAAGTCAAAAACTATATGTTATGACACCTAAAAAAGAAAGTGTCGAAGAAGCAACAAACTTGATAAAAAGTGTTACTAATGGTGAAAAATTAGAAGCATCTTATGCTGAAAAAAGTAGTGATGTTCATTCTGTTAAAATTGTTCCTAAACCAAGTTCTGGAACTAGTAGTAAGAAAAAGCCAACAACTAATAAAGACACTACGACAACGAGTAAAAAAGAAGAAGAAAAAGATACAGAAACAGAAAAAGATAATAACAAAACTGATGACACTACTGAAAAAGATGATAGTTCTAAAGATAGTGAAAGTAGCGACAATCAAGATGGACAAGACCATGAATCAAGTTCTAGTGGCACTGAAGAAGGAGAAACAGGAGGAGAAGGTAATACTGGTGGTAGTGAAACAACACCTCCTAAAGAAGAACAATCTGAACCCCCTACTAACAAAGAAAAAGAGGAATTGGATTAAACACCAATTCCTTTTAATATGTCTTTTAAATCTTCGATAACTTTATCAATATTACGCATACCATTACCAACAGGGTAAAAGACAGGATATACTTTATAAGTTTCGTCATCAATAACTTTTTCAAAGTAATTTTTTCGGCAAGTAGATACACAAATATTTTGTTCAAGAATAATACTACTTACTTGATTACCAAAAGTAACTATTATTTTAGGCTTTATAATCGAAATTTCTTGATATAACAATTTAAGATATTTTTTATAAACAGAATTGGGAAGAGCTCTAGCATCAACTTGCGTACATTTTCCTAAATTAGTAATGAAATACTTATGTTTTTCAACGTCTCGATAAACGCTATCCGCAAATTCTACAGTCCATTCATTTGCTTTTCGCTTAATTATTTCTTCATATATTTTTTTATCTAGTAACCCTATTTCGTAAAATAATTTCCAAATATTTTTAGTACCGAGCCAAGGTGACCTTCTTCCCTGCCACTCTTTGGATGAAGATATATTTTTCCCAGTAGGGTTCATAAAGACAAAACAAACATCAGGATTTTCTTCACAACCACCATTATAAATGGACGCTAAATCTTTGTCACCATATCTTTTTTGTAATTTATCGTATTCAATATTTAAATCTTTTATTTTCATAATTATTTCTTGTTAACTTCTTTAAATTTTTCTTCAGCTCTTTTTAGACTCGCTACAACATTAGGGTTAAACTTTGTACCACTCTTCTTTTCTATTTCGGATACAATTGAACTTTCATTCATTACTTTCAATAGTTCATTATATTCAATAGCAACAGATGCGATTCTAGCAACAAGTGGGATACTATCAGTCTTTAGACCAGTTGGATAACCACTACCATCATAGTTTTCTTCATGATACATAATAATGTCTTTAGCATAATGGTTAAAAATACGATCTGTTTCACGATATAAAACACTATCAAAAATAGAAACACCAATATTAGGATGACTCTTAATAATTTTTAACTCATCACTATTAAAATCTTGTTTCTTCAACATTTTATGCGGCAAAGTATAAAGTCCAATATTATAATATTTTACTGCTTCAGCAATCTTATCAATGCGTTCATCATCAAGATGATATTCTGGATAATCAATAGCTATTTGTTTTGTCAATATTTTCATATAAGCACTTATTCTTCGTAGATCACCAGCGCAGTCATACATATAAGATTTAACCATTGTTCTTAATACATTCTTAATCTCTTCGTGTTGGTTAACAACAATTTCATTTAAAGATGTATTTGATTTATACAATCTAACTAATGTCCTAATACGATGCTTAATAACTTGAACATTAAATGGTTTTTCAAGAACATCGGCAATTGGATAAGTATAAGCACGATCTCTTGTCTCCTGATCATATTCGCCACTTATGACAATAATTGGCATTTTAGTAATTAAATTATTACTACTCATGTAGTCTAAAACTCCAAAGCCATCAACTTCGGGCATATTTAAATCAAGAAACATTCCCACGATTTTATCTTTCTTATTCAAATTGGTAACATCATCATTTTTCTTTAAAATATCAATAGCTTCTTGACCATTAGTAGCTTCCAATATTACATAGGTATCTTCAAAAGTTCTACTCAAAAGTTTTCTTGTCATCTCATCATCATCAGCAATAATAATTGTTTTATCTTTTCCTTGATTAGTGTTCTCAATCAAACTAGACGCTAAAGCATCATTTAACTCAGGAAAATTATCTTTTAAATCAACTATTATATTATTTACATAGTCAATGATACTCTTAACTTCCATATTATGTGTTGAATAGTTTAAATTAACTATTGAATTCAAGTTTATTAGAGCGCTAGAAACAGTATCAAAAATAACTTTTTGACGTTCTTTTAATTTTTCAATAATAACATCATCATTGTTTTCAGCTTTAACACTTTCATTAGCATTCTCAACCAATACTAAAGCTACATCTTTTCCATCAATCTCAAACAATTTAACAGTATTACTATACCAAGAATAATCATTTCCTTCTTTTTTTCGATAAACACTATGAATTACATCTTCACCTTTATTTTTCATTTCTTGTAAATAATTAGGTGAAAAACTATCAATGTATTCTTTTAAATCATCAGGATGAATCACTTTTTGAACTTCTTCATAAAAAGAAGTAAAAGGTTTGGAATTACGGCAAATTATCTCATCGTTTTCAAAACCGAATTCTAACATCATATCGGACATTAAATCAACTGCATAAATACTAACAAAATTAGAAGAAATTAAATCTTTTATATAACTTGTATAATGATGATTATCCATATTATCACTCCTATTCTATATAATTATAACACGACTTTTTATATTTAAAAGAAAAAAGACTTGGAAAAGTCTTCATTTTTACACATTACTAATAGAATTTATATTGATGGTCTTTTCAACTATCTTTTTAACATTATCAATCGCAAAAGGTTTTTTTAAGACATCAATAATACCATATTCAAAAGCTTTATCAATATTTTCCATGTCATCATCACCCGTTATAATTGATACTGGTACTCTTTGAAATAAGTTATACTGTTTCATAAATTCAAGGACAGCGAAACCATCAACTTCGGGCATATTTAAATCTAATAACATTCCTACTATTTCGGTTAAGTTATTACTTTTTAATAAATCGATTGCTTCTTGACCATTTTGAGCACTTAAAATATTATATTGTCCATCAAAAGCTTTCTTGACAATATTAACAATTATATTAGAGTCATCCGCAACAATAATTGATTTCATAACATCACTCCTATATTTTATATTTTATCACAAAAATATTCTTTTAAAGTTACTATTGTTATAAATTGACATCCTGTTGACTATTATTAGACTCGTAAATTAATGATTCATAGAGTAAATCAACAATATAATTAGATGGTTCAAGATGATACTTAGTACATAATTCTTTAAAAACATCATCATAAAAACAAGTATTTAAGTATGAAAAAATAGATTCTTTTTTGTTTTTAATATCTTTTAAATAATCTTTTGTATAATCATTATCAATTATTAGTAATAAGTCTTTTGAAATAAATTTTTTAAAGTCTTTAAGAATTTCTTCGGTACTATTTTTATAGGTAAAATCTTCTTTGTCATAATTTAACATTTCATTTATATAAGGATTCATAACCAAGTCTTCTTTTAGACGATAGTCAAAGCGTTCTAATAGAGTTAATCCCTTTAACTTCAACGCGGAAAGTTGGGCTATTTCACCATATCGAGAATCAGGATGCGTAGGAACTATTTCTAAAACTATATATTCTTTATTAAGTAATTTATCTATCATATAATCAGTCCTTTCTTTGATAATTGACAGTAAATTTATATTTCTATATAATAATTTTGTCGATACGAAGGAGAAAATTATTATGAAATATGAAATAATTGGAAAAACACTACCCGCTGTGGAAATCAAGTTAAATAGTGGTGAGAGTGTTTATAATCAATCTGGATCAATGGCATGGATGAGTCAAGATATAAAAATGGATACTAATACCAAAGGTGGCATTCTAAAAGGAATTGGTAGATTATTTGCGGGTGAAACATTATTCATGAATACTTTTACGGCAAAACAAGATAATCAAGTGGTTGCTTTTACATCAAACTTTCCAGGAGTTATCATACCTATTAATCTTAATCCTGGAGATAATGGTTTAATCATTCAAAAAGGAGCTTTCTTGTGTGCGGAACCA
>CANQWJ010000115.1 GCA_947627525.1 uncultured Bacilli bacterium | reverse complement strand
AAAACATTTTTATCTTCATTTAAATATTCAACGAATTGACTAACACCATTTTCATAACAATATTTATTGTCACGTCCTGTTTCTTCATCAATTACTTCAATTGTTAATCCTTTAATCAAAAAAGCTGATTCTTGCATTCTCTCACAAATCGTACTGAAGGAAAAAGTAGTCGTTGAAAAAATCGTATCATCTGGTAAAAAACGAACGGTTGTCCCCGTACGATTAGTCGTTCCAATTTTTTTCAATGGCTCTTTGACATGTCCACCATTTTCGAAAGATATGACATATTCTTCTTTATCTTTTTTAATATTTACTTCCATCCATTTTGATAAAGCATTAACAACGCTTGCACCAACACCATGAAGACCACCTGATACTTTGTATCCAGCTTCTTCAAATTTACCACCAGCGTGTAAAATAGTATAGATAACTTCTGGTGTTGATTTACCTGATGCGTGCATTCCTGTTGGAACTCCTCGACCATGGTCTTCTATACTTATACTTTTATCTTTGTGAATTGTAACCTTAATATAATCACCAAAACCATTGATAGCTTCATCAATTGCATTATCAACTATTTCCCATACTAGATGATGTAATCCTCTTTTATCAGTAGAACCAATATACATTCCTGGACGTTTTCTTACTGCATCAAGTCCCTCTAGTATTTTGATAGAACTCTCATCATATTTTACTGCCATAAACTATCATCTCCTAATACATTATAACAAAAAAAATGCCTAAAAAAAAGAAAATCTAATCGATTTGACTAGAAATTCCTTATAAAATCAATTAATTATTGAATAAAGAGTATTGATTATCATCACTTGTTTCTTTTCTTTTTACATAACTTTTTTGTCTTACATCTTCAAATTGTTCAACAAAACTAGGCTTTTTTTCTTGAACTTTAGGAGCCACCATTTTTTGATATTCTTCTTTAAAGAAAGCCTCACTCTTTATATGTTCATATCTCTTACTAAAGCGATATAATTCACGAAAGTTTTTATATCTTGCGATCTTATCGACAAAGTCAATTTTAAATGCTTCTAAATCTTCAGTTAAACTATCATTTTGCGTACTACCATTTTGATTATTACTACTTTTTATTCTAATGGCATTATGATAAGAGACAATGGAATTAACAAAAGCTCCTGCTAGATGAAATTCTTTAAGATTAGTATTGAAACATTTTTGTAGTTCAGTTACAAAATCACAATCAGGATCTTCAATCATGTCAACAAGTTTTGATACTTGATAAATCGTCGTCTGATCTTTCTTATTAATATAACTACCATCAGCAACTTCAGCAACATGGGCAAGAATTGGATCATCAAAAACTAGGCGCATTTCTTGAACAGAACCATTATTTAAAAATGCTACAAAAGAAGTGGTTGCCTTATAGTCGAATGGATAAATTTCTGTACCAATGACACTTAAAAATTGGTCAAAGCCTTTAAAGCGATTAGTAATAGCGTCATAAAAGGCCAACGTATTTTTAGTAATAGTTCTTTCTTTTTTAGTTCGATATTTACTCTTTTTATCTGTAAGTGGTTCAATTGGCACTAAATAACCAACACCATCTTTATCAAATTGAAGAGCATCCTGTCCTCCATGTGTTCTCTGTAAAATCAACATGTAACGATTTACTGTTTTATTGGCCATAACTATCACCCTTTTTTATTACTAATGTTTTAGTTGTAATATTTTCTTTTTGATTCCTTGTAATGTCTTATTATCAAGACTTTCAATATTATTTAAATTTATTCCTTCATTATATATTTCTTCAGGATAAGGTGTTCTCTCTATTGGATAAATATCATAACGAACAATTGGTGCAACATGTGATAAATCAACATCACGTACTTTATCTACCTCACTATGAATAAGTTCATCGACTGAAGGTTTATTTTTAATAATCCAATTAACTAATTT
Organism: uncultured Bacilli bacterium; assembly: GCA_947627525.1. GTDB lineage: Bacteria > Bacillota_I > Bacilli_A > RF39 > UBA660 > RUG11788. The sequence continues at coordinate 2,594 of CANQWJ010000115.1, read as the reverse complement.
CATTTCATGAACTAACTTTAAAGATCTTGGCGTTATCGTTAGTGGAATGGCATATATTAATGAACCAGCTGTCCAAAGTGATGCATTTAGAAAATTGCCATTACAAGTTTGTAAAACGCCATTAAAAAGATAAAGAGATGTTAAAGGCATATTGGATTTCAATTTTCTTTTTAGTTCTTTCATAACACTATCATACATTTTCGCAAATTGCTCTTTTTGCGTTTCGTCAAGTTCTTCAATCATCTCTTGTTCTTGATCAGGTGGACAGCTCCTTATGGTATCAGGTTTATAATTTAGATAAGGATCAGGATTCCAATAACTAATTGTTAATTCACGATTACTGCGATTTAACTTGTAGTTCCTAATCCAATCAAATTCCCAAGAAGATGGTATTTTTAAACCAGCTCTATTAGCTATTGTTATGTAATCTTTCATTTTAATCTCCCTCACAATTATTTTTACGTTCTTGAAAAGATATCGTTTTCTTTTTTAATTTTTGTAATTGTTTAGCACTTAATTCAGTAATATTATTTAAATTGATACCATTATTATACATTTCTTCAGAATAAGGAGCATCATCGGGATAAACACTATAATCAATATATGGTGTCAATTGTGATAAATCAATTTTTCGTTTAGAGTCAACGTCTCTATGTATTACACTATCAACATCTTTTTTATTATCAATAATCCAACCAATTAAATGTAAATCTCTTTTTAATTTTACAGATCGTAATGGCCAATTAAAAAGTGTAAAACTAGCAAAGAATCCTCCAACGCTAAGAGAAGCTGGAAGCGTAATAACACCTGCTCCTAGAAGTCCAAGATTGATAATAACATTTTCACCAACTGATACTTTTACACATTTTTCAATAGCTTCAACCATTTTATCAAATTGTTCTTTCTGTATTCTATCTAATTTCTCTTGCATATCCTTATCTTTTCCACGACGGAAATAGACTTTGTTTGTACGACCATTCCATTTTGTTATTTCAGCAAAATGTTGTTCACGATTTATTTTATAATTAAGAATCCAATTTTTATCAGTTACTTTTTTTTCATCAACATAATGACTTCCTGTCCTACCTTGACTCATTTCAATATAATTTTGCAATGTTATCACGTCCTTTTATATAGCTATTTATTATTAAAATTGAAGAAAGACCCCTCCAAAAGAAATGTTTTATGCATTACTTCTAAAGTTTTTTATCTTTAATACTTTCTTTTTTATTTCTTGCAATGTATTATTATCAAGACTTTCAATATTATTAACTTAAGTTATGTAATCTTTTATTTTACTCTTCTCCACAATTATTTTTACGTTCTTGAAAAGATATCGTTTTCTTTTTTAATTTTTGTAATTGTTTAGTACTTAACTCAGGAATATTATTTAAATTGATACCATTATTATACATTTCTTCTGAATAAGGAGCATCATCGGGATAAACACTATAATCGATATATGGCGTCAATTTTGATAAATCAGTTTTTCGTTTAGAATCAACGTCTCTATGTATTACACTGTCAGCATCTTTTTTATTATCAATAATCCAACCAACTAACTTTAAATTTCTTTCTAATTTTAAATGTTTAAATGGAAGACTTAGAAAAGAAGAACCGAAAAAGAAGAGACCAAGACCAAGAGATGCTGGAGTCAAAAAAGCAGCTAACCCTAAAAACAAGATATTAAGATCATCACTCATTGACTTACTTACGCATTTATCAATAGCTTCAACCATTTTATCAAACTGTTCTTTTTGGATTTGATCCAATTTTTCTTGCATTTCTTTTTCTTCGCCACTTTGGAAATATATCTTTTCTTCACAACCGTTCCATTGTGTAACTTCAACATAATGCTGTTCACGATTTATTTTGTAATCAAGAATCCAATCTTTATTGGTTACTAATTTTTCATTAACACTATGACTACCTGTTCGTCCTTGACTCATTTCAATATAATTTTGCAATGTTATCACGTCCTTTGTTGTCATAAACCATCCATATTTATTGGGCATATTATATCATATTTTTATAACAAAAGCAAGATTAGATACTAATAGGATTAAAATCAATATCTAATTTTACTTTGTTATTATTTTTATAATGATTTTGTAGTTGTTCTAAAACAGGATACAAAGTATCTTCTTTCTTATATTTAATAATTATATTAAAGCGATATAAATTATTCATTTTAAAAACACTACACACAGTAGGACCAAGAACAATACTATTTTCTAATTTTTCTCTTAAAAAACTACCAATGCGATTTCCTTCGTCCTTAGCATTATCATAATCTTTACTTATTACTTTAATACTTGTCATATAGTAATATGGTGAATAGGATAGACGATGCCTAATTTCCATTTCCTGTTTAAAGAAACCTTTGTAATTATGCGTTTTAGCAAGTTTGATAGCGTAATGTTCGGGATTGTATGTTTGAATGATGACACTACCTTTTTTGGTACCACGACCACTTCTTCCAGCTACTTGCGAAAGAAGTTGAAAAGTATATTCACTACTTCGAAAATTAGGAATCATTAACGACGTATCACTATTAATGACACCAACTAGAGTGACATTATCAAAGTCTAAAC
>CANQWJ010000114.1 GCA_947627525.1 uncultured Bacilli bacterium | reverse complement strand
AACGGAATTGCCTTAACCGGTCTAACACCATTCGTTTCAACCTTTTTTGCTTTTTCCGATTATGCTAAACCCGCTATTAGAATGAGTGCTTTAATGAATTTACCAGTTATTTATGTCTTTACCCATGATTCTGTTACCGTTGGCGAAGATGGACCAACTCATCAACCAGTAGAACAATTAGTTTCTTTGCGCAGTACGCCTAATTTAGATGTTTATCGTCCCGTTGACAGTAATGAAGTCATTGGTTCTTATAAAGCTATTTTTGAAAATAGACGACCAGCAGCTCTTATCTTGAGTCGTAATAAAGTACCAATAAATGAATTTACGAGTGTTAATGAAACGACTAAGGGAGCTTATATTTTAGAGAAAGAACATAAGAAAATAGAGGGTATCATCATTTCAACAGGTGAAGATATGCTTTTAGCGAGTCAAGTCAAAAAAGAATTAGAAAGCAAAGGTTATGATATACGCCTTGTATCTATGCCATCAATTGAAGTCTTTATGCGTCAACCAGAAAAATATCGAGAAGAGATCTTACCTAATGATACTAAAACCTTTGTCATTGAAGCATCTTCTTCTTATTCTTGGTACCGCTTTGTAAAAAATAAAGATTACTTATTCACGATTGATGAATTTGGTTTAAGTGGTAAAAAAGACGACGTTTTAAAAGAATTTCATTTTACAGTTAAAGATATTACCCAAAAAATTGAAGAATTATTAAATTAATTCTTTTTTTCTACATTTTTCTTTTATAGGTTCTTCTATACTAAAATAGGTGATGATGATGCGAATATATTACATTTTTAGTATTAGAGAAGAATTCTATGATTTATATAAAGACTATCCAAGAGGACTCTATAACATTCTTTTAGAAATATATGATATGAATAAAAAGGACTTTGAATATGGTTATAGTCTTTTTAAACAATTGGTTATGCCCATAAATAAATATGATTTAGATCGTTGTATCTATAAAGAGTTAAAAAATAAAATGCGCTATTCAAGAAATAGAGATGAACACATCATTAATAATCTCTATTCTGACGAAGTAAGTATCATGAAAATTAAAAATACCCATATCGTCATTAATACTATTCAAAGTTATACAGAGTTTTTTGAACTATTAAACAAATACAAATATCTTTTATTTGCCTGTGATTTTAATAATGATGACTATTTTTTCCTGTCCCGCATTAAAAGTCTTGTCTAAACATATAATTTTTAGTAAAATACTAAATAGGAGATGATTTATATGTGGCAAAACATATTATGGCTTGTAATTGGATTAGTAGTTGGTGCCATTATTGGTTTCTTTGTTTGTAAGAAAGTTATGACTAGTTACTTAAAGAAGAATCCACCAATAAATGAAGAAATGATTAAAACTTTAATGTTACAAATGGGTAGAAAACCATCTCAAAAACAAATTAATCAAATTATGAAGCAAATGGAAAAGTTTAATTAATTAAATTTTTCTTTTTCTTTCGCATAAAAATTATTGTAAATGTTGACTAAAATCGCTGTTTATGTTAAAATCTTAATGTTTGATGCCTTTATAGCTTCAAACCGCATTGAAAAGGTTTAAACATTTATGTACCTCAAAAGCGAGTCTAGAAAATATATAAAGGAGGAATATTCATGAAAGCAGTTATTAAGACTGGTGGTAAGCAATACTATGTCAGTGAAGGTGATTTTATCTTTGTTGAAAAGCTTGATGGTGAAGCAGGAGATAAAGTTGTTTTTAACGAAGTATTAATGTGTGACGACAAAGTAGGTAATCCTTATCTTAGTGGTGCATCTGTTGAAGGTGAAATTGTTAAAAATGGTAAAGGTAAAAAAATAAGAATCTTTACTTATAAACAAAAAGATAGAAGTAACCGTCGTACAATGGGTCATAGACAACCTTATACAAAAGTTGAAATTAAAAAGATTAAAGGTTAATTATGATTAGAGTAGTAGTATCTAAAGACAAAGATATTAAAGAGATTGATGTCTTAGGACACGCTGATTATGCTAGTTATGGGAAAGATATCGTTTGTAGTAGTGTTTCAAGTATTGTTACAACGACTGTAAACGCCATTCTTATGTTTGATCAAAAATATCTAACCTATAATTTAAAAGAAGATGATTTTACAATCATTATTAATGAACATAATGAAATCGTTGATAATCTAATAACGAATATGCTTAATTTGTTAAAGGAATTGGAAAATGATTATCCTAAAAATATTAAGATAGAGGAGGAAAACTAATGAGCTTTTTAAGATTAAATATACAATTATTTGCTCACCACAAAGGACAAGGTTCTACATCTAATGGACGTGATTCTGCTGGTCGTAGATTAGGAGCTAAAGTTGGAGATGGACAAACAGCTACTGCTGGGTCAATTATCTATCGTCAAAGAGGAACAAAGATTTTCCCAGGAGTTAATGTAAAACGCGGAAGTGATGATACTTTATTTACAACTGTAACTGGTGTTGTTAAATATGAACGCGTTGGAAAAGATAAAACACAAGTTAGTTGTTATCCTGTAAGTGAGTAATAAAGAGATTTATCTCTTTTTTATTTTGTTTATTTGTTATAATAGATGTGATATAATATGAAAATAAAAAGAGTGGTGATACTATGTTTATTGATGAAACAAAAATTAAAGTAATTGCTGGTCGCGGTGGTGATGGTTGTCTTGCCTTTCGCCGTGAAAAGTATATTCCGATGGGTGGTCCCTATGGTGGTAATGGCGGAAGAGGTGCTAATATCAAGTTTGTCGTTGATACGGGACTTCATACTTTAATTGATTTGCGTTACATGAAAACGATAAAAGGTGAAAAGGGCGAAAATGGTAAAGGAAAAAATCAGAATGGAGCAAATGCTAGTGACGTCATTGTCAAAGTTCCCCAAGGTACGGTTATTACGGATCTTGATACGGATTTAATCATTGCTGATTTAAAAGGTAAAAATGATGAAGTAGTAGTTGCTTATGGTGGCCGTGGTGGTCGTGGCAATACAGCTTTTAAAACACAGTCTAATCCCGCTCCTAATTTTGCCGAAAATGGCGAACCTGGCGAAGAACGTGAACTAAAGGTTGAACTAAAACTAATGGCTGATGTTGGTTTAGTTGGAATGCCAAGTGTTGGTAAGAGTACTATTATTTCTTGTGTCAGTAAAGCCCGTCCTAAAATTGGGGCATATCACTTCACGACACTAGTTCCTAATTTAGGTGTTTGTCAAAGTCGTAATGGTAAGAGTTTTGTTCTTGCCGACCTTCCAGGACTAATTGAAGGTGCTAGTCAAGGCGAAGGTTTAGGTGATAGGTTCCTTCGACATGTTGAAAGAACAAAGATAATTGCCCATGTCATCGACATCAGTTCTTTTGAAGGAAGAGATCCATATGAAGACTATATTAAAATTAATAAAGAATTAGAGGACTTCAATAAGAATCTTTTAAAGAAACCACAAATAATTATTGCGAATAAAATGGATGGTGTTAATTCGCAAGAAAACTTAAAAGAGTTCAAGAAGAAAGTTAAGAACGTTAAAATCTTTGAAGTTAGTGCTATAACTAATACAGGACTTCAAGACGTCGTTGATTATTTAGCTGAAGAATTGGATAAACTTCCTAATGAACCGCTTTTTGAAGATGAGGCCTTTGAGTCACACGTCCTTTATAAATTCAAAAAAGAAGAACCTTATACAATTACTAAAGAAGGCGATGTTTGGGTCATTCGAGGGGCAGAAGTCGAACGTGTTTTCAAAATGACAAAGTTCAATACTGATGAGAGCATCCAACGTTTTGCGAAAAGAATTCGTCGTATGGGCGTTGATGATAAACTACTTGAAATGGGAGCCAAAGAAGGCGATATCGTTCGTATTCTTGACTTTGACTTTGAGTTTAAATAATATTGCTATTAGGGGGTATTATGGATTTTTTAGTTATATTGGGAGCAAGTGCTTTTTTCGCATTTGATATAGTTGTTTTAGTTAAAACAATAGAACTTGATGCTCATAAAGATACTTGGAAAAGACAATACTATGAACAAAGATGGTTATTAGAAAGAGAGGGCGAAGATCCAATTAAAGACATCGCCAAAGAACATTATAATTTTACTGATGTCATTCAAAAATTTTTAGATAGTCATTATACGGATTATGTAAAAGTTGATATTGACAAAGATTTTTATGATTTAAATCAATTTCTATTTATCATTAATCATCAGTGTGAGGAAATTGTTAATTCATTAGATGTAAAAATGTCAAGAAGGGAACTTTTAGATACTATTTTAAATGATGTTTATACTTCATTTTCAGAAAATGGTAAATCCTTGGTTTCTTTTACAGATAAGGATGCTATCAATTTTATTAGAAATACTTCGCTCATCAGTAAGGAAATAAAAAAAGACATCCTAAGACTTTATAAAAATCGTCCTTGGGTTAATATTCACAATCAAAAAAGAAAATATTTCTACTGAAGAATCAAAAGAAATCCCAAAAGAGGAAAATATTTCTCCAAAAGATATAGAAGAACCTAAAGAAGAATATTCTCTAACAAAAGAAGAACGTCTTA
>CANQWJ010000113.1 GCA_947627525.1 uncultured Bacilli bacterium | reverse complement strand
AAACTACCATTAGTATAGAAAAGATAATTGATACTTTCCTTATCTAATAATTCTTTTAAATCATTTAAATAGGTCATTTCTTCTTTAATATCCCAATCTTTGCCATTAGCCTTAAAAAGACCACCACGAACGACATTGATACCAACTATTGATTTTCTATGTTTAGTACCCCCCCCATTTAGCTCATTTTTATAAATATATTTACTCCATACCGCAGGATCACATGCTTCTTCAATCACTAAATGGCTATTTTTCCCAGCATATTTTTTAAACAATTTTAAATTTTCACGAACAGATACAGCTTTAATACATTTACGTTTCAAAACATTGATAAGTAATTGTTCCGTTTCTTTTGTCGCTGACATATTGTTTATTCCCATTGATGAAAATATAACTGGTATATTATGTTCATCAGCTAGTTCTGTGATTTCATTTAAATAATCAAAAAAGTTTAAATAACTTAAACCAAATAGTCCCCCGCCAGCAAAAAATATGACATCAGAATTACAAATCAATTCATGATTAACACTTTTTAAATGCATCTTATTTATTTCATAATTATCCACTTTTAAATTTTTTAAAACGACCTTTAAAATACTTTCAAAAGAAATACGTATTAAATTATCTCCAAAATTATCATCAAAAAATGACACTATTAAAATTTTCATAAAACCCTCCTATTATTATATCTATTTAAATTCTATCATACATATTTTTTTATTTCAATTAAATCTATTGAACTATGGACAAAAGGTAAGTTTTATAGTATAATTCATACGTTAGTTCTTTAAATGAGAAAGGAGTTTTTATGAAAGACCAAATTGAAACTAAAATTATTATTTTAGGTGGTTTGGGAGAAGTAGGAAAAAACATGTATTGTGTAATGCATGGTGATGAAATTGTTATTATTGATGCGGGTATTTGTTTTCCAGAAGGAGGTCTTCTTGGAATTGATTACATATTGCCAGATTTTACTTTTTTAAAACAAAATCAAGAAAAGATTAAGGCATTAATTATTACTCATGGTCATGAAGATCATATCGGTGGTATTCCCTTTCTTTTACAGAATGTTGAAATACCTGCGATTTATGCTGCTAACCAAGCAAAAGAGCTCATTGCCTTAAAATTAGAAGACCGTAATATTAGATATGACAATTTATATACTTATGATGACCAAACTATTTTAAAATTTAAAAACATTGAAATTGAATTTTTTAGAACAACCCACTCTATTCCTGATTCCCATGGTATTGTTGTTAAAACACCAAATGGAACAATTGTTACAACGGGTGACTTTAAATTTGATTTAACACCAATTGGACCGATAGCTGATTTGCACAAAATGGCACGTATTGGTGAAGAAGGTGTCGATTTATTAATTAGTGATTCAACTAATGCCTTAAATGAAGGTTTTAGTATCAGTGAAAGAAAAGTTGATAATGCTTTAAATGATATTTTTGATAAATATCCTAATCGTCGTATTATTATTGCTACTTTCGCATCCAATATCTATCGTCTAAAACATATTGTCGAATCCTGTTATGAAAAGAACCGTAAGATATGTGTCTTTGGACGTAGTATGGAAAATAATCTTGAGATTTCACTTAAAGGTGGATATATTGATCACAAAGAGATTATTGTTAGTCCTGAAGGAGCTAATAATTTAAAGCCAGGAGAAGTAGCTATTTTATGTACTGGTTCACAAGGAGAGCCTTTGGCCGCCCTTTCACGTATCGCTAATGGTACACATAAACAAATTAAACTTCGACCAGATGATATCGTTGTTTTCTCATCTTCGGCTATTCCAGGAAATGCCCAAGCCATTGGTCGTACAATCAACAAACTATATCTTCAAGGTGTAAAAGTATTCACTAATACTTCATTATCTGATATTCATACATCAGGTCATGCCAATATTGAAGAATTAAAATTGATGATTAGACTAATTAAACCTAAATATTTAATGCCTTTCCATGGTGATTATCGCATGCTTCAAAATCACGCTAATATTGGCATTGAATGTGGTATTCCTAAAGAAAATACTTTTGTTTTACAAAATGGTAATACCCTATCTCTTGTCAATCATGAGATAACTAAATCGGATTCTGTTATCGCTAATGATATTTATGTTGATGGAACAAGATTAGGTGAAATAAATGGTGCTGTTTTAAGAGATCGTAAAATTATGGCTAGTGATGGTATTCTAGTTGTCATTTTAAATGTTGATATGAAGAGTCGTGAACTTTTAATTAAACCTAATATTACAACGCGTGGTTTCATTCTTATAAATGAAAATGAAGAACTAATAAAAAGAATTGAAGAAGTCGCAACTAATTCTATCAATATGAAATTAAAAGATAAAAGTGCAACGTTTAATGATATTAAAAGTCAATTGACATCTGACTTATTCCCATTTATTTATGAAGTTACAGGAAGAAGACCTATTATTTTACCTGTAATTCTCGATATAAAAAGACAAGAACTACAATGAGGTAGTTCTTTTTTGTAATAGTTATTCATATGAGAATATAAATTAACATATTTATGAATAAATAACTAATCCTCCCTTTACTTTTAAAATATAAAAATATAAAATATAAATATAATAGGAGTTTAATATGGATGATAAAGAAAAGAAAATATCTACTAGTTATAAAGATTATAAGTATGAATATACAGGTTACCAAGACTATTTAAAAGAACATCGTCTTGATAAAGAAAGTGTTGAAGATGAAATAAAAAAAGAAAAAGAAAATATTGATCACAATCACGCATATCAGTTTGATTTTAATAATCCTAACGAGCATCATCACGATTATAGTTTTGATTTTAAAGATAGTCCTAAAATTCCTGATGAACGAAGTTACAGTGTTAAAACTAATGATATCTATGAACAAAACCTTCAAAATAACTATAATTCTAGCACTAGTTATAATAAAAATGATAACAAAAAACAATCTAAAATTGTTTTCTATATAATTGGTTTTATTGTCTTAGTAGAATTTGTTCTTCCTCTTATTTTTGGAATTATTGAAGGAATAGTTTCAATAAATGAAAATGATAATACTAATTACAATACAAACAATTATGATAATGAAGAATTAACTGATGAGTTTGAAGAGCCAATTAATAATTTTTGTGATGCCTTTAATAATCAAGACTATTCATATTTGATGTATAATGTTATTAATTATGAGGATTTTATTAAATGGCAAAATAAAATCAATTCTTTATATGATGAAGGACATGAAAACACTTGTGGAACTTATGATTTTAGACATTTATCATATTCTGAAATACTTAATCTTGAAAATAATTATAATAATGAATATAGTGAAAATCTTTATTTTGATGATGCATATGAAGTAACAATTGAAAAATTAATTGATGATGAAAAAGACTATTTTACTAACAATATCAAAATTATTATTGTTAAAGTTGATAATAAATGGTACTTACTATATAAATGAGAAGTGTTATAAGCACTTCTTTTTTGATGCAAAGATTCTTTTAAATAAGTAATCAAAGATAATAACTAGAACAATTGTTATTCCAAAACACAATATAAAGTACAAATATGGCGATAAAGAATAAGATTTTAAAATGATCATAGGAAGTCTTTGTAAGATGTAAAAAGTAAATAACCTATCACCAAACCATTTTAAAACTTTACTTCGAACATTAACTTTCATTGTAATTAAAACTATCAAAAGAGTAAATATAAGAGCCATTATTTCATAACAAAATAATATTTGATGAGCACCAATACGGAAAATACAGAAAAGAATAGCTAGTATTAAAAGACTTATTAAATAACGACAATTATTTTTTAAAAATATCTCAATTCTCTTTTGATAATAACCAAAAGAAAGACCAAGCGGATAACAAAGAATAGTATCATACCAGTAAGTAGGACGAAAGTTTTTAATAATTATTAAGAATAACAAAGTAAATAACCAAACAGATACGACACTTTTTTCATAACTATTAGAAAAAATCTTAAAAGAGAGATAGGTAAATAAATATAAAAAGATAATGATAAAGATATACCAATTACTATTTCCAAGACTCTCCCAACCTAGGAAAGATAAAAATATATTAAAAAGTTCTAATTTCTTATTTAGAAATAGATTAACTATTAAAAATAGACCTACGACGATAAAGAATTGAAGATAAGTCTTTAATATTCTATTTTTAGGAAAATCATTAAGATACTCTTTTCCCTTATTTTTTAGTGAAATAAATACACCATAACCAGAATAAAAGAGAAACATTGTAACCATTAATTGACCTAGAAATAAACTAAATTTATTCATGAGAAAAGAATTTTGACTAAAAGTTACATATCCTGAAATATGGGAATAAAAAACAATTAAAACAAATAATCCCTTAATCGAACTAGTTGTTTCCTTGCTTAAGTAATTGGAATTAAAACCTTTTAAAAAAATCTGAATTCCTAAAAGAGAAATAACTATTAAAAATAATAAATATAAATTCATACTTACTCCTTTTTTCTATTATTTAAATAATGATATTTTTGAACAATAGAACTCTCATAATAAGAAAGACGTCCTTCTGGTAAAATCATTGTTCTA
>CANQWJ010000112.1 GCA_947627525.1 uncultured Bacilli bacterium | reverse complement strand
GTTATGACTTTTATTAAAGAACGAAAAAAAGTACAAAGTCATCATTTATTTCGTGACTCCGTACTTCTAACAAAGTTCGTGTAGGCTCAGCACCTGGAATAGCTCACCAATTGGCTTATATTCCCTCACTTGTCTATGAATTATAATACTTCAAAATCTTTTTGTCAAGTTAAGGTACTATATTCTTCTTCCTTTTTTAACTAATTGTTTTGGTTTTTCCATTGGTAAGTCCGTTTCAACTTGTGTAGAAAGAGCAACACTATCAGCAAGACTTTTTAAAGAGTCAGTAACACCTGTAATTCTCTTTACTGTTTGTCCTCTATTTTTCATATCTAAGGCATAAACATCTAAATCTTGTTTTTGGATAGCAAGAACTCCTAACATCAAATCAACAATAGCTTTTTCTTCAGGTATCTTAATAGTATGTTCTGGTGGCATTACTTTTTTCCAACTATCTGTAAAGTCATCTCTAAAATAATCTCCACAGTATTTATTTAACATAACGTAAACATTATTATTAAATTTTTCATTTAATGTTGGCCATGGATTATAATTTTCAGAGCACTCAATACCTAGATTTTCACATTCTGTCTTTAATACTTTATCACGAACACTTTCATCAGCAATGAAGAAAACAATTGGGTGTGCACCTTTTTCAAACTCACAGTTATGAGCAAGATAATGGGCCATTATTTCGTAAGACTCATATTCATTACCACCGCCACCACTTTCAAGAACTATTTTTTCAAGCCAAGAATCAATCTCTAAACCTTTAGCTGGTGTTCCTATTTGAATTGGATAAGAATCATATTTTGCATCCCCAACAGCACAAATACAAATATCAAAGTCTTTTAGATATCCCTTTTGTTCAATTTCACCATAAAACATTGGTAACTTATCATATACTAAACGAGCAAAATCAATATTTGAACCCGTAACATCAAGAGCAATGATAATTGGATTTTTACTCTTACTGACAATCTTTTTATCTTTTGGATCTAAATCCTTATCAATTGTTTTTCTCGTAAACTTTGTACTAGATACATCACTAGTCCCCCAACTACTATAACTACTTCCACTATATACATCACGATCGTAACTATAACTTCCCATTATTAATTCCTCCTAACTTTTTTCTTTTCTAATGTTTGAAATTTTTTAGTTCCGAATACATCTTCCCGCAATTTTATTAATTCATCCCATAACTTCCAGGCATCATTTTCATCTGGTTTTAATAGTTTTCTTATAAATGTTCTAATGCGAATATCACAATTGAGTGGTAAAGCGACACTAGAGACATCACCTCCTAACAAATCAATGGCTACTTTACCAACGGCATATATATCAACATTTGGTTTTATCCTTGCATCTTTACTGACATAAGATGGTGTATAGTCATCATTGATAATTTTATAATGACTACTAGCATCATTCGCTTTATCGACACACAAAGTATAATCTTTAAGAATGACATTATGATTTGGTACATCAATTAAAATATTTTCGGGTTTAATATTGCCATGGATGAGGTGTTCAGAATGTAGATAACCAACAGCTGACAACATTCTTTCTAGTACCCAACAAATATGATATTGATTGAGATTTCCATATTCTTTTTTTAATTCTTCAAGGGTTATTTCAGGACCTTTCTTGAAAATGATAGCATCCCTTCCATTTATCTTTAGTCTTGTTAATACTTGTGGTAAAGATAAATGTTTTAAGCGCGTTAGAGTTTTAAACTCATTGTCCATCAAAGTATTATCATTTTCATCACTAGCTATTTTCATAGTAACTAACTCATCTTCGCATAAGCCCAAATATACATCCGCAACATCTTCACTACATAAAGAGCGATAAAAAGCATAATGTTTTCCTTTGATATCAAACTCAAACATAACCGGTTGATGCTTTAACAATTCCTTTTCATCAGTTATGTTATAAGTACCATCTTGCATTTCTTGTAAGGCTTTTTTATATAATTCATTCAATAACTTAATAGTTTTTTCTGCTAAGTCCTTTTGATCTTCTTTAACGATATCGGGGTGACACTTTTTAACATAAGATTTATATATCTTTTTTAATTGTTCTTCATCAACATCACCAAAAATATCTAAGGGTCTTTGAACATCTAATAAAAGGTTTGCAATTTCTTTAAGAGACATTTGGCATCTCCTTTCTTTTCAATAATGACATCGGCTTGACATCTCTGTTCTTGAATATGTGTTTTATATATACTCATAATTACCTCTTCAAAATATTTTCTTATTTCATCTTCATTAGTTCCATACAAAGATTTATCACGCCTTATTCTTCTTTCAAGACAAGTGCTTGGCGGAGTATCAATAAATATTTTTAAGGAATCGCGTAAGTCTTTTAAAGCATCTATTGCATGTAATCCTTCAAAAATATTAAATTGGCCTTTTGTTTTTACTTTTTCTTTGGAAAGACGTCTATTGTTTGCAACATCATATTTAGGATAAAGAATGAATCCTTCCTCCAACAATTTTTCAGCATCACTTGAAAATTCATCTAAATAATAAGCACTTGGTAAATCCATCAGGTAATAATTTCTTCGAACAGGAATGTTTACTCGATCCTTCATGTAATCATCTTCACAAATAATTGTAGAATTAGGAAATTCTTCATTAATGGTCCTAGACAATGTCGTTTTACCACTACAAGTCATACCAGCAATAATAATATTCATTTTTTAACACCTCCGTTTTAGTTTTTGCTTACGTTTAGGTCCAACACCGACGAGTGTTATTCTAGTTCCTGTTAAAACTTCAACAGAATCGACAAAGTTAATACATTCATCTGGTAGCGAATCATAATCTCTAATTTCACTAATATCTTCATCAAAACCATTTAACTCAATATAAATAGGACGACATCTTGCTAAATATTTGCGAAGACAATCAGTGTTTTCTTTAATATCGGTAACAATTGTTTTTTTACCATCTTGGAAATATTCAAAAGTCTTCTTGAAATCATCATCAATTACACCAGTATATAAGTATTTATCACAAATTTTAATCTTGCCAAGATTTGATAGACGGTCCAGTGCTGACATAAAGAGTTCATCGTTAGGTGAAACCTTTAAAGAGTATCGTAGTAACAATGTATCAAACCAGCCGTACCTAGGACATCCTTGGTAAAAAGAAGGCATTTGGTTTTCATCAAAAATACGATCTTGTAAATATTCATCATAGGTTGGTAATAAGCCCATTCCATGACGACTAGTAAGAGAAGAAATGCAGCCAATACGCTTAATTTCGGTACCTAATTCTTCGGCCAATTTAACACCATAATGATTAGTAGTACTAAGCGACGTTGTATTGGGTCTAATGCCATATTTGCGGTCAATCAAAACAGCTTGCGATCCTTCAAATAAGATATCTTCATCTTGATGAAATTCTTTTATTCCAGGACAGGTGTTGAGAAGTCCACTATCCAACAAATTACGATAACAATTAACTAAATATTGTTCATTTTGAGGATCGATTAACATTTCTAATTCCGCTATATCTAAATACTTTTTAATCATTTGCGGATTAATCTTATCGCGATTTTTAAGAACGTATTCTCTTGTATAATGATATAATTCAATCAACTTATCTTTACTCTTACCATCGAGTAAATCACTAACCTTTAAGTCTAGCCCTGTTTTTTCTTTTATTTTATAAACTTCACTAACACCAGTTCCCACACTACCAGTTCGTTTATCTTTGTCACTTAACTCTCTAACTTTATTAATTAAGCTATGATATGGTGTAACAACACTTGCTTGTTCCGATATAAAAATCCTCTTTAAAATTTCTTCCGTAGGAATACCAATTTTACTTGATAAAACTTTAGCTTCTGTTACTAAATTAAAAGGATTAACAATTGTATTTTCTGATAAATATGTTCTTATATCATTAGTTAAGAAGGATGATCCCAATTGACTAAACTTGTGCTTAACACCGTCGATGATAACCGTGTGACTCGCATGGCTTCCACCATTATAACGAACATTTTCTTTTAGATTGTGAGTGCTTGCTAAATAATCTGTTATTGTTCCTTTTCCTTCATCACCAAATTGACAACCACTAACGATATAACTCTTATTCATTGGTAAACTCCCTCCAAACTGACATTGCTTTAACTAGTTTAGGTCCACGAATATCATCACCTAACATAAAGTTGCGGTAGCCATATTGATACATCAATTCTAAGTCTTCATAATCAGCTAAATTAACTTTTCCATTAGGACCAATTGATGAAAAAATCTTTGAAGCACAAACAGCATTCTTATCATTTAAAATTATTTCTTTTAAATGCTTTAACATTTGAATATTACGACCTGTTTCATTATATAGATCATCACGAGCTGCCATTAAATTAAAGTGTTTTCCAAAATCTCTAACGAACTGCATACCTTTTTCTGATTCGATTTTAGCAATTATTTCCGCATGAGGATTTAGTCTAACAATATCACTTATATCTTCCATTCCTTCCACAAAAGAAGCCATATATCTGTTTAGTCCATAATCTTTACTGATAGTAATAAGTTCTTTATCTTGTTCTGTTAAATAGCCTTTTATCGTAAGTGATTTAGCTAAAATATTAACTGATTGCCCTTTACCAACTGCTCTTTCAGGAGGTCGATCTAAAACAATTTTATTTCT
>CANQWJ010000111.1 GCA_947627525.1 uncultured Bacilli bacterium | reverse complement strand
GTTTATCATCAATTTCTTTGGCATATTCTTTTTGACAGAAATAAGCAAAATGGTATGCTTCATCCAATAATGTATTTCTATAACTATTCATAAAAATCATTGGCATGAAGTATTCAAAAGAAGTACCTGACCAAGAAACCAAACCTTTATGGTTTTGATATTTTGTCAAAGTCTTATCTAGACAGAACCAATGCTTACTAGGAACATCACCTTTAATAATAGAAACAAAACTTAAAATACGACTTTCACTCGCAAACTTATTGTAATTATAAGGTGAGATGCGCTCTTCTAGGGAATCATAACCAATGCTAAAGACATTTTGTTCATTATAAAATTTAGAGAAGTCCATCTCCATAAATAATTTTTCACATCTCGAAGAAAGTTCATTTTCGCCTAAATCATTTAAGAAATTCTTAACTGTTAATAAACTAGCCGCAAGGTTTCCACTATCGACTGATGATACGTAATAAGGGAACATTTTTTCTAAAGTAGTAATGCGATACCAGTTATATAAATGTCCATTCCACTTTTCTAACTTTTCAAGGGTTGTAATAATTTTTTGGATTAGCGAAACAGCACGACGTTTATCAATGAATTCTAATGAGTATGCGGAAATGATACTAGTTAATGACATAGCGATATCTGTAGGTGAAGTCTTAGTATCTTCTTTTTCTTCACGATTTATTTGATAGTTATCAGGAATTAAATAATTATTTTCTTCTTTTAATAAAGTTTCAAAATAATTCCAAGTGCGGAAAGCCATCTCTTTTAAGTCACTTTTTTCTTTCTTGTTCAATTCGACAATTCGTTTCTTTTTTCTTTGACTTACTAACCACATCATCAAAGGAGCCGTAGTAAATAATACGATTAAAATTATAATAAATAGAAGATATCTTCTCTTAACAAAGTAAGCAAGTCCTAAAATAATGGCTACTAAATAATTTAGCTTAAAGGCTTTTATATAAGTCAATAAATCATTTTTAGCAGTCTTTTGAGCATCTTCCGAAGTAACCCAGTTCAATAAGTTTTTATGCGAAATTAACATACGATACAAAGATCTAATCGTAGCGTCTAAATATAAATATGTATAATAAGGAATTGTTATAAAAGAAATGAAGACACGCATTATAATCGCAAAATTACCAAATAATAAATCATCATAATACTTAATATTTGTTCTACGTCTTGATTGAATACTTAAGAACTCTTTTAAATAGAAAATAATTGGTAAAGAAATGATTACGACAACAACTAATAAAGAATATAAAGGACTATATTTACTATAGATAAAAGATAAAATAATCATTAATAAAAGGGTAGGATTTAAAAGAACACGACGAAGATTATCAAAAATTTTAAATTTTGATATAGATGAAATAGGATTTTTAATAGTTCTTCTCTGACGATTTTTAACTTTTCTTTTAAGCCAACCAAGAATTTGAATATCTCCTCTTGTCCAACGATGTTGTCTTTTGGTATCGACTAAAAACTCTGAAGGGAAATCATCTATTACTTCAACGTCAGACGCATATCCACAACGCAAATAGTTACTTTCAATCAAGTCATGACTAAGAATTAAGTTATCAGGGAAAGCATTTTCAAGTATTTCATTATAAACAGTTAAATCATAAATACCTTTTCCATAAAAACTTCCTTCGCCAAAAGAGTCTTGATAAAGATTAGGAACAATACTTGAATAGACATCTAGTCCACCAATACCCGCTAGTAACTGCGAATAACTAGAAGCATTAGTTGATTCAATATCAATACTGATTCTGGGTTGCACGATAGCATACCCTTTTTTAACACAATTTTTTTCACGATTCAAAACAGGTTTATTAAGTGGATGAGCCATTACACCAACTAGTTTTTCAGCTGCTCCTAAAATGAGACGCGTATCAGCATCCAAAGTAATAACATAATGAATTTTATTAACTAATTTAGAAACATTTTCACAATAGATATATTTTTCTTTATCTTTTTTATCCATTGTTCCAAGAAGAAGTTTATTAAAATGAAGAATAGCTCCTCTCTTACGTTCATAACCAATATATTTATCTTCACTAATATTATAGACTCTTTGACGATATACAAAATAGAATAGGCTCTTATTATATTTTTTATTCAATTCTTCACATTTGTTTAATCCGTATCGGGCGATGACATCATCCATTTCACTACTTGCTTCATCATTTTCAAAGCAATCACCCAATAGGGCAAAATATAAATTACTACTCTTATTCCCAAGATAATAACTTTCTAGTTTCTCAAAGATTTCATCTATCTTTTCAGTATTTTTAACGATTGTTGGAATAATGACCATCGTTGCTTTATCTTTAGGAATACCATTTGAATAATCCATTTTAGGTAATGGCTTACATTTATAAATCATTCCTAATATTTTATTAACTGACTGTAAAACTAATTCACTGATAGGTATAAGTAACAAAATAAAACCTAGTATGCGATTATTAAATAAATAATTAGATAATAAGAAAGATATCAAAATAGTAAAAATAACTGTAACAGCAATATATATTCTTGCTCGCTTCTCATAGTTAAACTCTTTTAATAATAATTCACCAACGTGTTTATTACGTTCTAAGCTACGTTTAACTATTTTTTCGGTATAACTATATTCATCACTTTTCTTACTATTTTTAATGATTTCTTCACGATATAATATCTTAGTTTCAATTGTCATATCAGAATAGATAGGATCTTCTTCTAATAATTTTTCTGTTTTACTAATCTTATTTATTAAAGTTAAATTATCTATTTTTGAAAGCATTCTTAATTCATTAAAAAGATTAGCTATTAAAATATTATTTTCAATACTATCGGAATGTTCTCTTTTCGCAATCTCTTTAAGACTGACATTGTGTTTTTCTAAAAGTTCATTTAACTCTTTAAACATCTCATTTGAAAGTTCACCATATTCTTGTAGTTCCGAGTTTAATTGTTCCAAGTAACTATCATTATTAATAATATTTTCATCAAGAACAATGTAATCATGAAGATCAATTGCTTCACCATTCTCATAATGATGATCAATTACTTTCATCAAATCACGAACTTTTTGTTTCTCTTCTTGTTTTCTTCTTTTAACAATACAAAGTTCACTTAATCTTTTAATGACAACCATTGCTACCATACTAGGTATAACTTCAATATTTAAATAATTGAAATAACAGTTATGATTATTTTGATAAGCATTTAAATCTTTTATTAGAGTCGTATATGTAACATCATAGTTTCGCGCTGTAAAAATATCTTCAACAATTTTATACATATCGACATTATTCGTTTTGGCATATTTAAATTTCTTACTAGTTTTATATGATTTCTTCAAATTGTTTTTAGTCTCTACTATTAAATAGAAATTATCTATAATCCATTCATTAGTACTACCGACAAATATATGGTTCTTAGTCAAATTAACTAAGTATTCATAATGTTTAGAAATAATGTCGTAGTGTTTTAGAAACAATTTATATTTATTTTTCATCCTACCACCTACTTCTTTATATATTCGTAATAAAATCTATTATCCTTATACTTTGATAATACCATTAAAAAAGACGATATTCAAGAAATATTACCTTTTTGGAATTATATTTTAGGCCTTTTTTGAAAGTAATATAAAGCCAAAGCAATATTTTGACTAGCATATATCAATTCATTTTTTTCAAGCATGGAATAACATTCTTTTAAAGGTATCTTAATAACTTCATCAATGACTTCAAATTCATCGATTTTAGGTTTGCCTTTTTTAAGATTAGTTGCTAGATAAAGATAAACTTTTTCTGTACAAAAACCACAAGAAGAATAAAAGTAACCAAGATATTCCATTTTTTCGGCACGATAACCCGTTTCTTCTTCTAGTTCACGATAGGCACTATCTTCAATTTTTTCATCATCTTCAATGATACCGGCTGGTAACTCTAGCGTTTCTTTCCCAATTACTTCACGAAGTTGTCGAACAAATAAAACATTGTCTTCATCATCAAGAGCCAAAATAACAACTGCATCATTTGTCACAACAACATCACGAACATACTCATGGCCTTCTTTATTCTCATAAATTTTTTCAACGACAGAAAACCTTTTTCCCCTATATTTTTCCTCTTCTTTAATAAATTTATTCATTTAGTTCACCATTTATATTCTATCACATAAACTTGAAGTATGATAGAATATATATAAGGAGATGAATTATGAATGAACGTATTATTTCTAACATTACTTTATTGTGTAACACTTTAATTTTTCTTGTCTTAGGAATTATTTTGATTTCTGTTCCAACTAAATCAATTCATTTTTTTCATGTAACCGTTACAACGTCAATTATTATTATTGGTATCGTTTCTTCAATCTTAAATATTATTCATAAGAAAAACTTACAAAACACAACGATATCTATTTTAATGACTTTTATTGGTTTCTTCTTTTTGAATAATGCGAAAAGTTTTTTAGCTATCTTTCCTATTATTTTTGGAATTTATATATTGTTATCAGGAATAATTAAATTAGCGACATTTATCGTATATAAAATCAATGGTTTTAAAGGTTTCTATCGTATCTTCTTTAACTTTATCATTGATGTAGTATTTGGTTTTATTGTCATTTTCAATCCTTTAAAAAGTATTAAAACACTAACATATATTCTAGGTATTTATTTTATTTCAATCAGTATCAACTATTTTATTGACTACTTAGAAGAACGCCATTTTAAACTTAGTAAAAGACGTTTAAGAATGACGATGCCCAAAATTC
>CANQWJ010000110.1 GCA_947627525.1 uncultured Bacilli bacterium | reverse complement strand
TAATGGAGCAACTACTTTTAAACCTAAATGTGTGGTAGAGGCGGTTAAATCTTATTATGAAGATTATACAGCTAATGCCCATCGTGGTGATTATGATAATAGTTTAAGAGTAGATAAGATGTATGAGGAAGTACGAAATAAAGTTAGAAATTTAATTAATGCGGAAAAGGATGAAGAAATTGTCTATACTAAAGGTACAACCGAAAGTATTAATATGGTTGTCTTTGGTTATTTAGCTAAAAAGTTAAAAAAGGGTGATGAAGTCCTTTTGAGTAAAAGTGAACATGCTTCTAATGTTCTTCCTTGGATTATTTTACAAGAAAAAGTAGGAATTGTTATTAAATATATTCCTTTACGTGAAGACTTTTCTTTAAATGATGATTTAATTGAGAATATGATCAATGAGAAGACTAAGGTTATTTCTCTTGCGCATGTTACAAATGTCATTGGTGATGTTCGAAATCTTCAAAAGATAGGAGATATTTGTAAGAAACATAATTTGTTATTTATTGTTGATGCAGCGCAAAGTATTGGTCACTTAAAGGTTGATGTTCAAGAATGTAATGTTTCTTTTTTAGCTTTTTCAGCTCATAAGATGTTAGGTCCAACAGGAATTGGTGTTTTATATGGAAAGTATGACTTATTAAAAGAGATGGATCCTTTAACTTATGGTGGGGGCATGAATGCTTTTTTTGAAGCTGATTGTAGTTATGAGTTAAAAGATGTTCCTTGGAAGTTTGAAGCTGGTACCCAAAACATTGCGGGTGTCATCGGCATGGGACGCGCTATTGATTATATTTTGGAAATTGGTCTTGATAAGATTCATCAACATGAAATGAAGTTAAAAAACTTAGCCATCCAAGAACTTAAAAAGATACCTAATATCAAAATATATAATGAAAAGACAGAGAGTGGTATTGTTACTTTTAATATTGATAAAGTCTTTAGTCAAGATACAGCTGTTTTCTTAAATCGTTTTAAGATTGCTGTTCGTAGTGGCAATCATTGTGCTAAAATATTAAAAGATGAAATAGGAATTACTAATACTTGTCGAGCTAGTTTCTATTTGTATAATACGGAAGAAGAAGTTATGGCTCTTGTTGCGGCTTTAAAACGCCAAGATGAAGTCTATGACCATATAATTTGAGAGAGTAAAGAGGTGTAATTATGGATATGGATGAAAAGATGAAACGTGATATTATTTTGGAACATTATCAAAGTCCTTTTCATAAGGGGATTGATGTGGAAGAGAACTATATTAAAATAAATAGTCGAAATGCTTCTTGTGTTGATAATATCAATGTAGCGGCTTTAATTGAAGATGGTATCATTATTGATGCTAGGTTCGAAGGGGATGCTTGTGCAATATGTACTTCCGCAACTTCGGTGATGATTAAAACATTAATTGGTAAAACCATTCCTGAAGCTGAAGAAATTATTACCAATTTTGAAAATATGATTAATGAAAAAGATTATGATTCTAGTAAATTAGGAGAATTAAATGTCTATGATACTGTTTATCGTCAACCAAATCGTAAGACTTGTGCTCTCTTGCCATTTCGTGCGATGCGTGATATAATCAGTAGAAAAAAAGATTAGGGAGGTTTTTATGGGGTTATATTTTAGAAAAGAAGTAGATTTGGTTGAAGTAAGACGTTATTGCGGCGTTGAAGATGGTCGTAATGCTTGGGAATTTTTAGGTTATGATTTTATCTTAAAAGAAAAAGATGGGAAAAATGGAATTAGCATTTTAGCTTCAGAACCAACTAAGTATCAATATTTACCAATAATTTCTGATCGTAATAAGCGCGGTTGCGGTTTATATGATCATAGTGGTGTTGAGGTTGGTGACATTAGAGTTGTAAGTTCTAGTATTGGCATTAATTTGTTTGCTCAACCAATTGTATCAAGTGAAGGATTGCGAAACTGGGCTACTAGTAGTAGATATAGTTTTTTATATCAAAAAGAAAAGCAAAAAATAAAGACATTTAGTTCAAAATAAATAGGAGGCAAAAATGGAAATTGTAGGAATTAATGAAGAACATATTAAAGAAATTTCACAATTTAAAGAAGAAGATGATTGGGTCTTAGACTATCGCTTGAAGAGTTTTAAAAATTTCTGCAATTTAGAAATGCCAGATTTTGGGCCAAAATATGATTTAGATTTTGATAAAGTAATTTATTATAAGAGTAGTGAAGATAAAGATATAAAAAGTAACTGGGATGATGTTAAGAGTGATATTAAGTGTGAACTATCTTGTCTTGGTGTCCTAGAGAGTGAAAAGCATTTGGATGGCATTGGTGTTCAGTACGAGAGTGAAGTAATATATCATAACATGCTTGAAGAATTGAAAGAGAAGAATGTAATTTTTACATCAATAGAAGAGGGAATGAAAAAGTATCCTGATATTGTTAAAAAATATTTTGGCAAGATTGTAAGTAATGCGGAAAACAAGTTTGCCGCTTTAAATGGTAGTGTTTTTAGTGGTGGTAGTTTTATTTATATTCCACCTCATACTAAATTAGATCGACCTCTTCAAAGTTATTTTCGTATCAATTCGCGTGGTATGGGACAGTTTGAACGCACTTTAATCATTGTTGATGATTATAGTGATTTACATTATGTGGAAGGGTGTACGGCTCCGACATATAGTGACTCTTCACTTCATGCGGCAGTTGTTGAAATATATGTTGGAAAACATAGTAAGTGTCGTTATTCTACGATTCAAAACTGGGCTCATAATGTTTTGAATTTAGTAACCAAAAGAGCTTTAGTTGAAGAAAGTGGAACAATGGAGTGGATCGATGGTAACATCGGTAGTCGTGCGACGATGAAATATCCATGTTGTGTTTTAAAAGGTGATAACAGTTCTGGTACTTGTATTACAATAAGTGTCGCAACTAATAATCAACAACAGGATAGTGGAGCGCGTATGATTCACATTGGTAAGAATACTAAAAGTAATATCATTTCTAAAAGTATTGCTCGTAATGGTGGTAATGCTAGCTATCGCGGTAAAGTTGACATCAAAGAAAGCGCCATAAACAGTGAAGCGATGGTCAAATGTGACACCTTAATTTTAGATGAAGATTCTAAAAGTGATACTTATCCAACTAATATTTGTCGTAATAACTCTAGTAGTTTGGAACATGAAGCAACAGTTGCTAAGGTCAGTGAAGAAAAACTTTTCTATTTAATGAGTCGTGGTATTTCTCGCGAAAAGGCCATTGAATTGATCGTTTTAGGCTTCATCGAACGCTTCCGTGAAGAATTACCAATGGAATATGCTGTTGAATTAAATCAATTATTAAAAAATAATTTATAAAAAAATTAAAAAAGTTAATATTTTATATTTTTATAAATAAATCTTTTTAAATATTAATTTTTCTTTTAAAGAAAAATAACTTTTAATAAAAATATATTTTTAAATATGTAAAAAGTGTCATTTGTGATGCTTTTTTTATTGTGTTATATTCCTAACTGAAAGGAGGAAAAATATGTTAAATCAGGTGGTTTTGGTTGGAAGATTAGTAAGAGATCCAGAACTTAGGACAACCGAAAGCAACAAGAATGTTACAACTGTGACTTTGGCCATTCCTAGAAGTTTTAAGAATATGAATGGGGAATATGATACTGATTTCATTGATTGTATTCTATGGGAAAACACCGCTAGATCGACAACAGAATATTGTCATCGTGGCGATATCGTTGGTATAAAAGGAAGAGTTCAAAGTAGAGTTGTCGAAAAAAATGATGAAAAGAAATACTTGACAGAAATAATTGCTGAAAAGGTAACTTTCTTATCAAGTACATCGAAAAATGATAAAAGTGAAGAATAATAAAAATAAACATAATAATAAACAAAATAATAAATAAAAAAATATTACCATTATTTAATAACCCTAATAAATATAAAAAAGACACTGTAAAAGTGTTTTTTTTAAGACGTTATATACATAAAGAATAGGATAAATCAAAAAAATTAAATATGATATTTTACATAAAGGATGATAGACCTCATACTATTTTTGTATTTTAAAGAAAAAAGTGTTACAATGAAATAGATAGAAAAGAGGGTAAAAAAATGCGTTTAGAAGAAAATTTAAAACAGATTGTTTTGAAGGTATTGCTTAGATATTCAAGATGATATTTCTAAAAAAGAAAAGCATATTTATGAAGAACTATAAATATTGCTTGAAAAATACGGGTAAATTATTAATATAATACGTAAAAATAAGAAAAGAGTTTATGTATAATTATTTTTTGATTGTATAATCAAGATATTGAAAGTAGATGATGAAATTGAATTTTTTTGATGAGACAATTGATTCTGTTTATAAAAAATTAGATACTAATCTTGATGGTTTAGATAAAAAAGAACGTTTAAAAAGATTAGAAAAATATGGTTTAAATAAAATAGAGAGTGAAAAGAAAGAAAGTAAAATAATTAAGTTTTTAAAGCAATTTAAAGACTTGATGATTATTATTTTACTTTTAGCTGCTGTTTTTTCTTTTGTTCAAGCAATTATTAATGATGAAGCAATAACGGATAGTATTATTATTGTTGTTGTCGTTGTTATGAATGCTATTATGGGATTCTTGCAAGAAGAAAAAGCGGAGTCGGCTATTGAAGAATTGAAGAAGATGACAACTGTTAATACAAAAGTTAAAATTAATGGTTGTGTTGAAGTAGTTGATAGTGAGTCATTAGTCCCTGGGGATATCATCATTCTTGATGCTGGTGATAAAATTCCGGCTGACTGTCGCATTATAAAAGCTTTTTCCGCTAAGAGTGATGAATCTATTTTAACGGGTGAAAGTGTTCCTG
>CANQWJ010000109.1 GCA_947627525.1 uncultured Bacilli bacterium | reverse complement strand
TAGTGGGTACTGCCTATATCCACAATATATTGAAAATATCATTGATTCCCATCCTGCTGTATTAATGAGTTGTGTCATAGGTATACCACACCCTTATAAAGTCGAAGTAGCTAAGGCTTTCATCGTTCTAAAAGATAAAAAAGACGCTAACGAAGAAACTTTAAACTCTATAAAAGAGTTGTGTGAAAAGAACATTTCTAAATATTCTTGGCCTTATGAATATGAATTTAGGGATGAATTGCCAAAGACATTGATTGGTAAAGTTGCTTATAACGTTCTAATTCATGAAGAAGAAATGAAAAATAGAGGTCGTAAATTTGAAAAGCAAGATGAGTTATTAGAGCAAGTAGAAGATGAGAGTCAAAGTGAAGATATTCTTGATAAATTAGAAGAAGAAAAAAGTGCTGAGCCTTCAAAAAAGACTAAGAGAACAAAAGAAAAAAATAAAGATAAATAGTAAAAAAGTAAGTTTTCTAAGAAAAGGAAACTTATTTTTTTAAATATCTAAAATAGTAATTATGAATAAAATATTTTTAGTGAGTAAATATAGTCGTTTTTTCTTGAAAAAAATTACTATTTATGATATAATATAAAACGTCATATATATAAGGGGGTTAAAAATATGAAATCGTATGCAAAATATTTATTACTACTAGTTATTACTATTATGCTTTTACCAATTTCTGTTAAAGCAGAGGAGCAAATATCTTTAGAGATAGATAAAGATACTCTAGAAATCGGAGATGAAGTAGTTGTAACGGCAAGAGTTTCTTCAAATAAAAAACTATATGCCTTAACTGCTAGTTTTAGTTATGATAAAAATGTCTTTATGGAAATTACTAATAATGACTTTGTAACTAGTGATGATATAACTACTATTTATAATGCGGAAAATAATCGTTTTGGTATTATTAATAAAACTGGTGCTGTTGAAGAAGAATTATTCACTATTCATTTACGCGTAAGAAATAATGCTAAAGTAGGGGATACATATATCTATTTAAACGATGTGTCTATATCTGATGGTAATAATAAAACAGATTTAGAAAGTGACTCCCTAAAAGTTTTAGTTGTTCGTGATGCTAAAGCCGATGAAGTTTTACCAATTAATCCTGAACAAAATATTAATGATGAAAAAACAGAACCAATTAAAGTCTTTACAACTGTTCCTGTTATTGTCGTACTTTCAATTATTTGTCTAGGATTAATAGTAACGATAATTTACTTGTTCTTAAAAAGAAAAAATAAGAAGACTTTAATATTTGTTTTAATTGGTGGTTTAGTCTTAGTAGTGATTGC
This sequence comes from uncultured Bacilli bacterium, assembly GCA_947627525.1. Classification (GTDB taxonomy): domain Bacteria; phylum Bacillota_I; class Bacilli_A; order RF39; family UBA660; genus RUG11788. The sequence continues at coordinate 3,563 of CANQWJ010000109.1, read as the reverse complement.
TACTACATATTTAATTCTCATTAATAACAATAAAAAAGATGTTAATGATGATGGTAAAGAAGACTATGAAGATGCTATAGAAATCATTAAATATCTTATTGATTATGAAGGAACAAAAACTGATAAGAAAAAAGAAAACACTAAAAATAATAAGAATAAATTTAGTTTTGATATCAATAATGATGGCCGTGTTGATGTTGGTGACGCTGGTAGTAGTACTTCCCATACAACTGAAAAAGTTAATTATACAGTTAAGTTAAAAGAAGTTACACCAGATAATGTCTATGTTGAAAGAGGAACTATTACTCTTGATTTTACGGCGACAATAAAACCATCTGGTCGTAAAATTAAAAGCGTAAAGATAAATGGTAAAGAATACCCTGTTTCTTTAAAAAATTCTATATATTCAGTAATAATTGATACACCAAATCAAGCTGGTGTATATGACTTCAAAATTAGTAAAGTCAAATTAGATAATAATCGTGAAATAAATAGTAGTCTTACTTTTACAAGAGAAGTATTAAAGAACAAACCATATGTTGATCTATTTAGTGTTGACGATGAAAATGATAAATTGAAATTCCAATTAGAAGATAAAGATGATGCCTTTGAAAGTGGTTATATAGTAATTGCTGACGAAAAGGGTAATGAAGAATTAAGAGAAAAAATTGTCGTAGGATCAAATACTTTTGACCATGAATTTGAAAAAGATAAAGATTATGTCATTTATATTTATGCGACATATGACCGTGATAGTAATAAATTAAATAAGACAACTGGTGAAAAGAATAACTATGAAGATGATAATATTTATACCCATACTTTATTAGTAACTAAAAACTATGATTTTTCAGTAAAAAATGTAGCTATTACGGATGCCATTAGTAAAGGTGATAAAGTAGAAATTACTTTTGAAAGTACTAATAGTAAAAATATTCCAGTTGAAACCATTGTTATCAATGGCGAAGAATACAAAGTAACACCTACTGAAAAAGATAATCAATACAAAGTTGTTTTATATCAAGACACATCTTATTTTGGAAAGTTCCATTTAAATATTGAAAAAATCGGTTTAAAGAACTTAAAAATATTTGAAAATAAAACCGATTATGACTTAGAACCATTAGGATATACTGTCTTAAAAAATCTTCCTGAAGCTAATGACATTCAATTAGAGGAAGATAAAGAAAACAAGAGTATCAATGTTTCTTACGACTTTAAAGACCTAGATGATACTTATAAGGATTTAACAGTTGAATTAATTGATTCAACTAATAAAGTTGTTACAAGTAAAGAGGTATCAAAAGAAAGTCTTGGTAAAGATTTAACTCTATCTTATGAAGGCAACTATGATGGACGTTATCTTGTCAAGTTCTTAGTTGATTGTGATTTAGGAACAGAACGACATATTTATAAAGATAAAAATATTGGTGAAAAAGAGATTTTAACACAACAAGACATAAAGATTGCTAAATACGAAGTAAGTTCTCTTTTCCCACAAAAGAATCAAAAGAAATATCAAATTAAATACTATATAGAATTTTCGCCTAATATTATTTCCCAAGATAATAATGGTAATGATAATGGTATTCTTGTTAATGGTGTTCGATATACAGATTTAGCTGGTATTACTATCAATGGATTAAATTATGATGGAAGTACGGGAAGTGTTACCGAAAAAGTTGATAATAAAGTTAAATTAAAATATTATACAGTAGTTGTTAACTTTACTATTCCTGATGAATCAGGACTTCTTAACATTAAAGTTGATCGTATTAAATTGCGTTATGAAGACTATAATAATCGTCGCCAAGCTTTCTTCTCATTACCTTCATATAGTTTTGACATTGATGTTTTAAAAGGTGAACCAACTATTAATAATCTTGAAATTAAAGAAGAAAACTATGAAGAAGGAACAGCTACTTTTGAATTTGATGTCGTAACTGACAAAGGCGGTTTTACTGGTGGAACGATTGACTTAAATGGTATTAATAAACCAATTGAAGAAGGACATAATGAAGTAACTTTAGAAGAAATAATCCAAGATGAAAATTATACTTTAAATTTCTTTGGTAACTACGAATTAGATACTAATAAATTAGATACAGAAGAAAACAAAAATACATTTACAAATAAACTTATTCATTCCGTTCCGTATGGTCTATATAGCAATGATAAATATAAAGATGTAAGTTTAGATGATCTAGAAGTTATTAGTAAGAAAGATAATAAATATTTTGAAAAAAATGAAGATATAAAATTGAATTTTAATGTTTCAGGAATTTCCAAAGATTTAGATTTATCAATTTCTAAAATAGTTATAGCAAGTAAAGAATATGAAGTTAAAAATGTTTCTGATAAATATCAAGTAATGTTAGATAGTTATACTAGTGCTGGTGAAAAGACTTTAACAATAGATAGTGTCATTTTAAGTAATGGTAAAAAAGTTGTTTTAACTGAACCTGTCATTGTAACCTTTGAAGTTTTAAAAGATCATTTAACGATGAATGACTTTAGATATGAAAAAGATAAAGATAAAATAAATTTATTCTTTGATTTAAAAGATAATGATAATGCTATTATCAATACAGCCAAAGAAGACGTTAAAGTTAAAATTTACGATGAAAATGGTAAAGAGTTACAAGTATTAGATTTTGCTGATAAAGTAACAATTGATGCTAAACTTGATCGTTATTATGTTAAAGTGTATGCTAAATATGATCGCGATGTAAATAGAAGTGATAATGCTAACCGTTATGATGATGTTCTTCTTTTAAATGAAACTGTTTCTATCGATAGTAATTATATTGAATTAACGAATATTGAAGAGATAACTCTATATACTGAAGAAAATGAAAGAATAATTGCTGTTGAAAATGTTGCAATAGAAGAATTAAAGAAAAATAAAGATTCATATTTCGTTAAGATTTCGATGAATGGTAAACTAACTGTTTATGCTAAGATTAAAGATGTTTTAGAAGTAAATGGAAGAGTAATTCTTGTTCTTGATTATCAGTACATTACTGATAGTAAAAGTAATGATGAGAAAGATTTAAGAGTTGATTTTGGTTCTGTTAAAGAGGATAATACTGTTAGTAATGAGACTAATTATACAACATTTGCTAAACTTATTGAAAAAATTGAAAAAGAACCAAATAGTACTATTAATTTGACCAATGATATTAATGCTTCTGAAGTAACAAGTAGTGAAGCTGCATATATTAATACTTTTAGTGGTACTCTTAATGGTAATGGTCATAAGATTACTGGTATGAATAAACAATTATTTAAGACTCTTGGTGATGGTGCAACAATTAAAAACTTAGTCATCGACAACGCTAGTATTAGCGGACCTGTTCGTGGGATTATTGCTGATACAGCTACAAATACAACTATTGAAAATGTTCATATCATAAATAGTAGTATTAATGCTAATAGTAATATTAATGGTACAGGTATAATGTTTGGTGATACGAGAACAAGTATTAAAATATATAAATCATCAATCATCAATAGTTCCGTTAAAGGTGGAAAGCGTACTGGTGGTTTCATCGGATTTGCCT
>CANQWJ010000108.1 GCA_947627525.1 uncultured Bacilli bacterium | reverse complement strand
AATTATTTCCGCATTTGGTACAGGTATTGGTGAATATTTTGATTTATCAAAATTACGTTATGACAAGATTATAATAATGACTGATGCCGATGTTGATGGTTCTCATATTCGTGTTTTATTACTAACATTATTTTATCGTTTCTTTAGACCAATTGTTGAAGCGGGACACGTTTATGCAGCACAACCACCATTATTCCGTATCATGCATGGTAAGACAAGAAAATATGTATTGAATGAAGAAGAATTAGATGATTATATGAATTCTCTTCCTGAAAATGTACGATCAAGAGCTGAAATAGCACGTATGAAAGGTTTAGGAGAAATGGATGCTGATGAATTAAATGAAACAACAATGGACATTGAAAAGCGTGTTTTAAGAAAGATAACTGTTGATGACTGCGTTGCTGCTGATGCCATATTTGAAAAATTGATGGGTGACGAAGTTGATCCAAGAAGAAAATTTATTGAAGAAAATGCATGGAATGTGCAAAATATTGATATTTAGGGTGGTGTATTATGGATAATAGAGAAGATTTAGATGAATTATTAGATAGAGCAAGTTCAAATGATGAAGAACCTATTGATAATACTCCAGAAGAAAATGTAGAAGATACTGAAAAAGTTAATATTGATAACAATTTTAGTGGATATTTTCATGAGCGTGATAGATTAGATCATAATAACATAGTTGATGAAGTAAAGACATCATTTATGGAATATTCAATGAGTGTTATTAAATCACGTGCTTTACCTGATTTGCGTGATGGGTTAAAACCTGTTCATAGACGTATTTTATGGTCAATGTATGAATCTGGATATACTCCTGATAAACCACATCGTAAATGTGCTACTACAGTAGGTTACGTTATGGGTCATTATCATCCACATGGTGATAGTTCAATTTATGAAGCAATGGTTCGTTTAGCTCAAGATTTTAACCAAAGATATATGTTAATTGATGGTCATGGAAACTTTGGTAATATTGAGGGTGATGGTGCAGCAGCAATGCGTTATACCGAATCTCGTCTTGCTAAAATATCATTGGAGTTATTAAGAGATATCAATAAAGATACAGTTAATATGGAAGATAACTTTGATGTTACGATGAAAGAACCAACTGTATTGCCATCACGTTTTCCAAACGTTTTAGTTAATGGTTCAATGGGAATTGCTGTTGGTATGGCAACAAATATTCCACCTCATAATTTAGGTGAAGTAATTGATGGATGTGTTGCCTATATTGATGATCCTGATATTGATACTCTTGGTCTAATGAAATATATCAAAGGACCAGATTTTCCTACTGGTGGTATCATTTTAGGAAATGCAGGTATTATAAAGGCCTATGAAACAGGTCGTGGATCTATTACAATTCGTAGTAGAGCGACTATTGAAGATGTTGGAAGTCATAGTAATATTGTCATTGATGAAGTTCCATATGGTGTTAATACTATGGAATTAAAAAATAAAGTTGCTGAATTAGTACACAATAAGACAATTGAAGGTATTGCTGACTATCATACCGATTTAAAAGATGGTGTTAAAATTACAATAACTCTAAAAAGAGATGCTAATCCACAAGTCATTTTAAATCAATTATATAAACATACTAATTTTCAAATTAATTATGGAATAATTTTCTTAGTTCTTGATGGGCAAACACCTAAGACTCTTGGTCTAAAAGATATCATTTCTAAATATATTGAACATCAAAAGGAAGTAATAGTACGTAGAACTAAATATGATTTAGGAAAAGCTGAAGAAAGAGTTCATATTTTAGAAGGACTAAGAATAGCTCTTGATAATATTGATGAAGTAGTACATATTGTTAGATCTGCGGAAACAGATGATGAAGCAAGAGCTAAATTACAAGAAAGATTTGGTTTAGATGAAATTCAATCTAATAGTATATTAGAGATGAAGATTCGTCGTTTAACTGGTTTAGAACGTGGGAAAGTTGAAAATGAATTAAATGACTTATTAGTTAAAATTGCTGATTATAAAGATATTTTAGCTAAGCCACAAAGAGTTCTAGATATAATCAAAGAAGAAATGTTAGAAATTAAGAAAAAATATGGTGATGATCGTCGTACAGCTATTGATATGACAGCTATTGATTATATTGAAGATGAGTCATTAATTCCTGTGGAAAATATAATAATTACTTTAACAAATAAAGGTTATATTAAATGTGTACAAAATGACACATTTAAAGTACAAAATAGAGGTGGAGTTGGAATTAAAGGAATGGGTACAAATGAAGAAGACTTCCCAGAAAAATTGATTTCAATGAAAACACATGACTACATACTAATGTTCAGTAATCTTGGTAAGGTTTATCGAATGAAAGGATACGAAGTACCAGAATTTAGTAGACAATCTAAAGGTTTACCAATTGTTAATTTACTTCCTATTGAGAAAGAAGAAAAAATTACATCAATGGTAATGGTTAAAGCTGAAGAAGAAGAAAATAAATATTTGGTATTTGTAACTAAGAAGGGTGTAGTAAAACGTACTAAACTTGAAGAGTTTGAAAGTATTAGAAATAATGGTAAGAAAGCAATTGTATTACGTGAAGGTGATGAATTAATTACTGTTAATAAATCTGATGGTTCAAAAGAAATTGCTATTGGTGCTAATAATGGTCGAATGGTTAGATTCAACGAGAACGAAGTTAGAATTATGGGTCGATCAAGCACTGGTGTTAAAGGAATTGAATTTGAAGATGAATATGACGTTGTAGGAGCTGAAGTAGTAACTCCTGATCGACAGATTCTTGTCGTAACTGAAAATGGTTACGGTAAAAAGACTAATGTTGGTGAGTATCGATTAACACACCGTGGTAGTAAAGGTGTTAAAGCTTTAAATACAACGGAAAAAACAGGACGTATGGTGGCATTAAAATGTGTTGATGGTAATGAGGACTTAGTTATAATTACTGATAGTGGTATTACTATTAGAATATCAATGGAACAAGTATCATCGTTAGGAAGAAATACACAAGGTGTTAGATTAATTCATTTAAAAGATGAACAAAAAGTATCTACTGTTACAACATTAATAAAGTCTGATGATGAAGAAACTGATAGTGATAATATAGATAGTTCTACACCTGTTGATAATTTAAATAATGAAGAAATAGAAGAAGAGGATTTGTAAAAATTCTCTTTTTTTGTTGAAAAAAAATTATAAATATAATATATTATTTATTGATGCAATATATATGTTTGGAACCAGGTCAGAATCGGAAGGTAGCAGCCTTAACGAATTATATATATGTGCATCATTTTTTATGGTGATAATATGAATGATGAATACTTTATGCATTTAGCTTTAAAAGAAGCAAGGAAGGCATTAATTCAAGATGAAATACCTGTTGGTGCTATTATAGTAAAAGATAATAGAGTAATTGCAAGAGGGTATAACAAGCGTAATAAAACTAATGTTATAACTGATCATGCTGAAATAATTGCTATTAACAAAGCTAATAAAAGATTAGTTAATTGGCGATTAGAAGATTGTGATATTTATATAACATTAGAACCTTGTCCAATGTGTGCAAGTGCTATAGAACAATCACGTTTTAGAAGAATAATAACAGGAGCTAATAACAATAATAATGATACAAGTATTATTGTTGAAAAAATATTAAAGAAGAATAATTGGCAAAAGAATGTTTTAAAAGATGAATGTTCTAAAATAATAAATGATTTTTTTATAGATAAAAGAAAGTAAAAATATTTCCCGGGAAATATTTTTTTTATAATGTTTCACGTGAAACATTAGTTAAGTGATCAGAATTATTTCCCGGGAAATAATTTATATATAAATAAAACAGTAAAAAAATAATATAAAAATATGTAAAGCTTAATAAGATAATGTTTATGTAAAAATATAATTAATGATCAAAATTATTTCCCAGGAAATAATTTTTATAAAAAAAAATGATTATTAAAAATATTAAAAATAGTAAAAAATAATGTTTCACGTGAAACATTATTTACATAAAACAGCCAAAAATATGTCAAAAATCACTAAATATCAATAAATATTTAACACTTTTTGGTGTAAATGATGAATGTTGTAATATTTAAAATACTAATTAAAATTTTATAATATATAAAATTATAATTGAAAGAAAAAATGATGTTTGTAAATAAAAGTGACAATAAAATGTTTAATATATGTAAATAAATTTGTTTAAATTAGTAAATGTTTTGGGTAATAAAATGTTTAAAATTATTTCCCGGGAAATAATTTTAAAATAGAAAAGAAATAAAAATATTTCCCGGGAAATATTTTTTTTATGTTTCACGTGAAACATTGGAATATTATTTATAAAAGATTAATTATTTCATTCCGAAAGTTATGATAAAATGTTATAATAATTGTTAGAAAAAAGGAGGTTATGGTTTATGAGTTATCAGGCCTTATATAGAAAATATCGACCAAAAAATTTAAATGAAGTTTATGGACAAAATGTTGTTGTTAATATTTTAAAAAATGCCGTTCAAAATAATAAATTTGGTCACGCTTATTTATTTACTGGATCTAGAGGTTGCGGTAAAACTAGTGTTGCTAAAATATTAGCGCGAATGATAAATTGTGAGAATATTAAAGATGGTATTCCTTGTGGAAAATGTAATGGATGTTTAAATAGTGAATCAAATTCTTGTGTTGATATTTTAGAAATTGACGCTGCTTCTAATAATGGTGTTGATGAAATAAGAGAGTTGAAAAGTAAAGTTAATTTAACGCCAGCAGTTTTAAAATATAAAGTATATATAATAGATGAGGTACACATGTTAACGATCGGTGCATTTAATGCATTACTAAAAACATTAGAAGAACCTCCTGAACATATTGTTTTTATTTTAGCTACAACTGAATTACATAAGGTT
>CANQWJ010000107.1 GCA_947627525.1 uncultured Bacilli bacterium | reverse complement strand
TACTACCAGCTAAAACAAAGAGATGCCAAATGGAATGCATATATTTAATCTTATTACCAGCAAGATAGAGAACAGCGCCAACTGTATAGACAATACCACCAACTAAGAGAAGGGTAAATGATAATGTTGAAAGATTTGTCATTACTTTGTTGAAAGAAAAGATAACCATCCAACCCATAATTATATATAAAATAAAAGATAATTTATCAAATTTTTCTAAATTGATACTATTAACTATAATTCCTAAGAGTGCTAGAAACCAAATGATTATCAACATTATGAGACCTTTTGTTCCACCAACTGTTAGTAATAAAAAAGGTGTATAACTACCAGCAATCAGTAAAAATATACTACAGTGATCAAAGATGCGAAAGACCTTTTTGGCAGCATTCGGTTTTAAAGCATGGTATAAGCAACTCATTAAATAGAGAAGAAACATTGAAGTTCCATATATACAACTAGATATTATACCTAAAGTATTATTGTGAATAGCTGAAAAAACGATACACAAGACTAAAGCCGCTAGGGCAAGTAGAGCTCCAATACCATGGGATATTGAACTTATTAATTCTTCACCAAGACTATACTTTGGTAGAGTTATTTTTTCTTTCTTTTCCATATAATCACGTATAATCAATCTTATAGAAATATTAATTAATTTCTTATTGATTGATCCCTTTCTATTTATATTTTTTTATTATACATATAGATGTATAATAAAAATTGCACTGTGGATTTGTTCCTGTTTAATTACAGCCAATTTTATGGACTGGTTTAAGGTAACTCACCTTATCTATATTATACAATTAAATAGAAAAAAAGAATAGTTGATGTTATAATGATTGAGGAAGTGATATTATGAATAAAGAGAAACGTTTAGATATCATATATGAAGATAAAGATATTATTGTCGTTAATAAACCGAGTAAATTACTGACGATTTCTACGGATAATGAAAAGGAAAAGACCCTTTTTCACAAAGTAATTACTTATGAAAAAAAGAAAAATAAACATAATAAGATTTTTATTGTTCATCGTCTTGATAAAGATACGAGTGGTATTGTTCTTTTTGCGAAGAGTGAAGAATTAAAAAGAAAATTTCAAGATAATTGGGACAATCTTGTAAGGGTACGTGAATATGTTGCGATTGTTGAAGGACAACCACCAAAAGAAAAAGGAACGATTAGAAGTTGGTTAAAAGAAACGAAAACGTTATTAGTCTATTCCTCTAAAAGAATGGGCGATGGCAAAGAAGCTATTACCCATTATCGCAAAGTTATGGGTAATGATAAGTTTACCATGTTAGATATTTTAATTGATACGGGAAGAAAGAATCAAATTCGTGTTCACATGAGTGATATTGGTTGTCCTATTGTTGGTGATAAGAAATATAATAGTAAGACGAACCCTATTCGTCGCATGGGATTACATGCCAATAAACTAGTTGTCGTTCATCCTGTTACTAATGAAGAAATGACTTTTGAATGTGATATTCCTAATAGTTTTATAAAAATTGTCGAATAGAGTGTCTAACTCTTTTTTTCTTTATAATTAAGATTAGGTTTTGTGCTATAATGATAATAGAGAGGTGATAGGCAATGAAAGTAAGTGATTTGTCTTTTCGTGATTTGGATCGTAAATGGGTTGCTTTTGAAAATAAAAAAGCCTGTCGTAAAATAGCTAAAAAGATAAAGGCAAAAAAACTTCAAGCACCAATATTTGGTTATTTCTATATTGATAAAGAAAATGGTCTATCACTTAGAGTAGTTGGAAATATTGAACGTGATGGTCGTAATAAATTATATTTAGATGAAGATTATATTTTAAATAAAGAAGCTATTGTCGATTATGATTTTGTCATGGATAAAGATGTCAAAATATTAAGTGATAAAATCGTTAATAATCTTGATGGGGCTAGTCTTTTAGAGAGCAAGATCGATGTTAACTATAAAGATATTAATAATTTCTTAGAGACGAGAAAAAAAGAAGAATTGGATGCTTTTAGAAATGAACAGTTTCCTGATGATGTCCAAGTATTGTTAGTTAATGAAGATGATGTTCCTGATGAATTACTATGGGCAAGAATAGAGGGAATAATGGATGTTAAACCAGATGTTTTAATATGTCGCTTACTAACATCAGCTTATCACAATGAAGATTATCAAGAAGATGTAATGGTTGGTGTTAAATATTTTGAAGAAGATGAACAATTACGCATCGTTGGTCTTTTAAAAAGAAGAGCAAAAAAATAGATCTCCTAAGAGATCTTTTTTATTGCTTTTATCTAGTATGTACTGAAATATATACCAAAAATAATTAATACTGCTATTACAAATATTATTGCTCTAATTATCATACTGGCTATAACTGGTGCTATACAACTTTTTGCTAGTTTTTTGTTAGTTCCTATATTAACAGCATAAATTATTAAACCGACAATAGGAAATATGAATGATATTATAGCTGTCCCACGATATTCTTTATCAACATAAGTTATTGTCTTTTTAATGGTTATAAATGCAACAACTACAATGGCTAGAACAACCAAAATTAATATTGGTAATAACGTAGTCATCACCTTTATCATACTCCTTTACTTCAATATTCTTATAGCACAAATTAATGTAAAATAAATTGTTTAACTTACAATTATCTAAATAAGTAATTTTCTTTATGACTTATTATATTTAGCTTTTTTATAAGTTAACATATAACATTTACCACAAACAGCTTGATAGGTAACATCATCTTTACCATTATCAATAACGACTTGATCACCATCAAAAGTTGGAACACCAGCAATTAAACGCATATTTTGAGTTGCTTTTCTTCCACAATGACAAATCGTTTTCATTTCTTCGATACTATCAGCTAACTCTAATAAACGTTTAGAACCAGGAAAACCTTGCATTGTAAAATCACAACGAAGTCCATAACAAATGACAGGGATGTCTAAAAATTTTGTTATTTCATATAATTCATCAACTTGTTCCTTTGTTAAAAACTGTGCTTCATCAACTAAGATACAAGCTAAGGCATCATCTTCTAAATTAACTTTTTGACATACTTTTTCATCTTTTTGTAAAAGAACATTAACTTCTCTTTCACAACCTAACCTTGATACGACATTATTATCTCCTTTGGTATCGATACTAGGTTTAATAACACATACCTTTAATCCGTTTTCTTCATAGTTATGAGCAACTTGTAAAAGATGTGTACTTTTTCCACAATTCATTGCGCCATACCTGAAATATAATTTTGACATTTTTACCTCCCATATTACTAGTATCATTACCAACTTTATTCTTCTATCAAGTTCATTATATGGTTTTTAAAATGTCCATGTCAACGATAAGTTAAAATATTTTTTTCATTAAAATAAAAAAGGGAAAAGTTTCCCTTTGTTTATAACAAAATTAGTTTTCCATCTTTGACGTCAATCGTAATTGTTGAATTAAACTTAATGTTTTCCATAATGATGTTATTCGCAATTAATGTTTCAATATTACGGGATACATAACGTTTAATTGGACGAGCACCATAATTTTCATCAAAAGATTCATCGATAATAAACTTTTTAGCTCTTTCGGTCAATTCAATTTTTATCTTTTTATCAGATAGACGCATTTCAATATCTTTAATTATCTTATTGAGAATTTCATAGACAGTATCTTTATTTAAAGCATTAAAGATTATTATCTCATCAATTCTATTTAGAAATTCTGGTTTAAAGTTCATATGTAGTTCTTTCATTATTAAATCCTTGCTGTCAATATTTTTATCTAGAATGTATTCACTACCTAAGTTAGATGTCATAATAATAATGGTATTTTTAAAGTCGACAGTTCTTCCTTGGGAATCAGTAATACGACCATCATCTAATATTTGTAGTAAGATGTTAAAAATGTCTTTGTGAGCTTTTTCAATTTCGTCAAAAAGAACAATGCTATATGGGTTACGACGAACAGCTTCGGTTAGTTGTCCTCCTTCGTCATATCCGACATATCCTGGAGGAGAACCAATTAGACGACTGACAGAATGAGCTTCCATATATTCACTCATATCGATACGAATCATGTGGCGTTCATCATCAAATAGTTCGTTGGCAAGGGTTCTTGCGACTTCCGTTTTACCAACGCCAGTAGGCCCTAAAAAGATGAATGAACCAATAGGGCGGTTAGGATCTTTAATACCACTTCTTGAACGAATGATGGCATCACTAACTAAACTTAAAGCTTCATCTTGTCCCATGACACGCTTTTTCATATTATTTTCAAGATTTAATAACTTTTCTTTTTCACCACTTACTAGTTTTTCTAGTGGAATGTTAGTCCATTTAGCGATAATAGATGCGATTGACTCATCATCAACAGTATCGCTTAAGATATCAGAACGATTATTTTTCTTTAATTCTTCTAATTCTTTTTCAAGTTTCGGAATCGTTCCATGACGAAGAATAGCGGCATTCTCTAAGTCGTATTCATCTTCTGCTTTTTCCAATTTTCTTTGTGCACTTTCTATTTCTTCTTTCTTTTTACTAATACTTGTATTGATTTCTTTTTCTTCTTCCCATTTTTGACGAAGATTACTTTCTTTATTCTTTAAAGTATCTAGTTTGCCATCAATTTCTTCAATGCGCTTTTTAGAAAATTCATCTTTTTCTTTCTTCAAAGCTTCTTTTTCAACTTCTAGTTGCATGATTGATCTTGTCAATTTATCAAGTTCAAAAGGAACAGACTCCATTTGGACTTTAATAGTAGCACAAGCTTCATCGATTAAGTCGATGGCTTTATCTGGTAAATAACGATCGGTTATGTAACGATCAGATAGGGTAGCAGCCGCAACCAAAGCCTTATCTTTGATATTGACACCATGGTATACTTCAAAGCGCTGTTTTAGGCCACGAAGAATAG
>CANQWJ010000106.1 GCA_947627525.1 uncultured Bacilli bacterium | reverse complement strand
ACCAGTACAGTATCGACTTAAATTTTCAAATTAATTTATCTTTTTATTTAGTGAGTACTTGACGGGTACTAGTATCATTTTAGTCTCCTTTTTTGTTCTTTTCATCTAAATTTTTATAGAATTCATATCGCTTAATAGCATTTTCTTTGTTTTCATCATACAATTTAGAAGCTCGTTCAGGATTTAACTTATTTAAGACACGATATCTCGTTTCACCCATTAAGAAATCCATATAGCCATCAAAGTTTGCTTTACTATCAAGATGGAATTCTTTAGTTTCAGGATTATATCTAAAGATTGGGAAGTAACCTACTTCGGTTGCGAGTTTTTCTTCAGCAATACTATTAGACATACCCTTTAGGATTCCTTGGGCAATACATGGAGCATAAGCAATAATAATTGATGGACCATTATAGTTCTTAGCTTCCGTAAAGGTTTTAATTACTTGTTGCATATTAGCTCCAAGCGAAACAGCACCGACATAGACATGGGGATAAGTTAAAGCAATTTTTGCCAAATCTTTTTTAGCATTTTCTTTACCATTAGCTGTGAATTTAGCAACACTTCCAATTTTACTAGACTTAGAAGATTGACCACCGGTATTAGAGTATACTTCTGTATCTAGAACTAAAATATTAACATTTTCTCTTGTTGAAAGAATATGATCCAAACCATTAAAGCCAATATCGTATGCCCAACCATCACCACCAATAATCCAGAAAGACTTCGTCTTAATGAATTCTTTAACGTCAATTAACTCTTTTATTTTTAAGTCATCAACCGCTTCATATAATAAGCAACTTGCTTCGTAATCCAATCTTTTATAATAACTAGCACATATTTCTTGATAAGGTTTAGGAATAGTATTGATATTTTCTTCAATAATTCTTTTAATCTTATCTTTTCTTATGCGATCTGATACAGCCATACCAAAACCGAATTCAGCATTATCTTCAAATAATGAATTAGCCCAAGGTACACTATAAGGCATATTAGGAACATTGCCACCATAAATTGATGAGCACCCCGTCGCATTCGCAATCACTAATTCATTGCCAAATAATTGACTCAATAATTTTAAGTATGGTGTTTCACCACAACCGGCACAAGCTCCAGGATATTCAAACTTTGGTTTTATAAATTGTGTTCCTTTAACACTAATTGGTGGTAAAACAACCTTTTCCTTGATGTTGTTAAATAAGTATTCATTATCTTTTACAGATTGTTCTGTTTTAACTTCATTAACAGGTTTCATCGTAATGGCCTTTTCGCCTCTTTTTCCAGGGCATATATTACTACATAAGCTACAACCCGTACAATTACTTTGATTAACGCCAATCGTAAATTTTAAATTTTGATTAGGAATATTAGCTGGTATTAAATTATTTTTAATGCTTTCTGGTAAATCTTTTTCCTCTTCTTCATTTATTAAGAATGGTCTTATGACAGCGTGTGGACAAACAAAGGAACATTGATTACAAGTAATACATTTACTTGGATCATAACAAGGTAACATATCGGTTATGTTTTTCTTTTCCGTTTTTGTCGTTCCACCCTCAAATGTACCATTTACAAATTGTTCTAGTTCACTAACTGTTAGAACATCGCCCATTTTGGCATCAATTAGTTCAAATAAGTCCTTCTTCTTAGCACGATTAGTATTGACATTCATGTCGGTTAAATCAATCTCTTCAAGTTTTTCTAAGGCTCTATTAATAGCCTTGATATTCTTTTCAATGACTTCTTCACCCTTATTAGTAAATATTACTTCAAGATTATTTTTTAACTCTTTAACAGCAAAATCAAAAGGAATAATTTTACCAAGTTTGAAGATGATTGTCTCCATAATCGTATTAATCTTATTATCTAGCCCTACTTCATAAGAAATTTTACTAGCATCAACGATATATACTTTGATATTACGCTCTTTAATTATCTTTTTATCACGACTAGTTAAAAGTTTTAATACTTCTTCACTATTCTTATTAGTATTTAAGACAAAGATACCATCTTGTTCAATATTATCAAGCATATAATATTTCTTTAGATAATTATCCTTCGTACATACGACGAGTGAAGGATGATCAACGTAATATGTACTTCTAATTGGTTTATTTGAAAAACGCAAATGGCATCGCGTTAGACCACCAGACTTTTTGGAATCGTATTCAAAGTATCCTTGAGTATAAGCTTTCGTATTAGCTCCCGTTATCTTAATGATATCTTTAGATGCTGAAACCATTCCATCAGATCCAAAACCATAAATTAACATTTCATGAGCATTGTTATCAAAATCAAACTTCTTTTCTTTTAAAGAAAGATTAGTCACATCATCAACTATACCAATAGTAAAACCTGTGAACTTCTTCTCATCATCTAAGAAGTCATAAACAGCCTTTATTTGATATGGTGTTGTATTCTTACTAGATAGTCCATATCTACCACCAATAACTTCGATTTCAGGACGATTATTCTTAATTACTTCTAAAACATCTAAATATAATGGTTCATGTCCTCCAGCTTCCTTCGTACGATCAAGAACCGCTATTTTTTGTGTTGTTTTAGGTAAAACATTTAAAAGATATTTACTACTAAATGGGCGATATAAATGAACTTCGATAAGACCTAACTTTTCACCTTGAACATTCAAAGCATCAATGGTCTCACGAATCGTTTCACAGATAGATCCCATAGCAACAACTACTTTAGTAGCATCTTTAGCACCATAATAATCAAAAGGATGATACTCTCTTTTAGTAATGTTAGATATCTCTTCCATATAAGAATTAACTATATCTGGTAAAGCATCATAATATTTATTTCTTGCTTCACTAATTTGGAAATAGATATCATCATTTTGATTGGTTCCACGCGTAACATTATTATTTGATAGAGCTCTATCTCTAAATTCTTTTAATGCATTTTCATTGATTAGAGGTTTTATTTTATCCATATCAAGAAGTTCAATCTTTTGTAATTCATGACTCGTTCTAAAACCATCAAAAAAGTTAACAAAAGGAATCTTTCCTTCAAGAGTCGACAAGTAACTGACACTTGTCAAATCCATTACTTGTTGAACAGAAGAAGAAGCAAGAATAGCGAATCCTGTTTGTCTTACACTATATATATCTTGATGATCCCCTAATATTGAAAGAGCATGTGTTGCAAGACTTCTTGCGGCAACATTGATGACACAAGGCAACATTTCTCCTGCTATTTTATACATGTTAGGAATCATTAATAACAATCCCTGACTTGCCGTATAAGTAGAAGATAACATTCCGTTTTGAAGTGAACCATGGACCATACCAATAGCTCCTGCTTCACTTTCCATTTCTACTACTTGAACTTTATCGCCAAAGAAATTTTTTCTTTCTTCACTTGCCCATTTATCAATATATTCAGCCATAGGAGATGCTGGTGTAATGGGATAAATTCCTGCAAGTTCAATAAAATTATAAGAAACATAACTACAAGCTTCGTTTCCATCCATTATTTTGTATTTCATATAATCACCTTTTCTATTCTATTATATAATAAATTAATCTTAAAATAAATGTTAAAAAAAGAGATTAATTTATAATCCCTTTAATTATTATATTTTTAAGATTAGGCTTTAACAGTTACAGTAATTTTAACAGTCTTAGAACCTGCTCCAAAAGTAAGTGTCGTTGAACCAACAACTAAACCACTAATTTGTATTTCAAGAGGGTTATCAGCTGTTTTAGAATTAACTTTTATATAACCAGTATTAGCAACCTTATAATTTAAGTGTCCATAATATCTCTTAAATTGCGCTAAAGTAAGGTTGGTATTTATTCTTATCGTTGTACTGTAACCTTTTCTAACAGTTACATTAGAAGAACTTGCGGTGAGTTTAGTTATACTTGGTATTTTAACGGTAACTTTACAAGTAGCTTTTTTACCATTAGCCGTTGAAGCAGTAATCGTTACAGTTCCAACATCTTTAAATGATACTTTACCACCAGATACAGTAGCAACACTTGAATTAGACGTTGTCCAAGTAATAGTTTTATTCTTAGCACTTGAAGGGGAAGCAGTTGCTGATAAAGACATTGTTTGATTAACTTCAGCAGTTTTAACACAACCAGACATTTTTACACTAGTTACAGAACTAGCATTAACAGTAACAGTAACTTTAGCACTTCTTCCACCAGCTTTAGCTGTAATAGTTGTTGTTCCTGGATTTACACCTTTTACTTCACCATTACTATTTACAGTTGCAATCTTACTATTAGCTGTAGACCAAGTAACTTTATAATAGTTTTTGGCGTTAGAAGGATTAAATGACACCGTTATTTTTCGCGTTGCTCCTTGATCTAAACTAACACTGCTTGGTGAAACACTAATAGCACTTACACCCATAGCTTTAGCAGTCAATGTACAAGAAGCAGATTTACCATTCTTCGTCGTTGCTGTAATCTTTACTTTACCAGTAGATTTAGCATTAACTTTTCCACCAGATACAGTAGCAATAGAACTATTAGAACTTGTCCAAGTAATAGTTGATTTAGCATCACTTGGTGAAAGTTCAGTTCCTAAAGTTAATGGCGTTCCAATAGAAATTCCACCAGTACAATTAGTTATTTTAATACTAGAAGGTAAAGAACCATCAACTTTTATTTTAGCAGTTGCTTTTTTGTTGTTATGAGTAGTAACAGTAATTGTTGCTTCACCCTCACTAATTCCTGTTACAACACCATTTTCATCAACTGTAGCAATACTCTCTTTATTACTTTCCCACTTTAATATACTCAAACCATTTTCAGGTGTAATTATTGGTTTTAAAGTTACTTGTTCATCAATAGCGATAATCTTATCAGCAATTGTGATATTATCAATTAAAATTTCATCACTTTCAACAGTTACGCGAGTTGAAACACTACGACCATCACTTTCACGAACAACAATTGTTGCCGTACCACCATGTACACCTGTTACAACACCATTTTCATCA
>CANQWJ010000105.1 GCA_947627525.1 uncultured Bacilli bacterium | reverse complement strand
CAACTAATGCTGCTATCCAAGGAAATGCTAAAGCTCTAGAACAAAATGCTACTGGTGCTGTTGATTTGAGCCTTCATAGAGGTGTTAGTACTGAGACTTTATCTAAGTTAAATGATTCTTTACAAAAAGGTGTCGATATCTTTAAACAAGGTCGTGTCAAAGCAAAACAACAAAGAGAGGCAGATCGTAAAGTAATTGAAACAACAGCGGCTTCTTTAAAAGCATATCAAGAAGAGTTATTACACTTAATTGATGATGAAGGTGTCATGAATGACCTTTTAGGAAAGAAACCAGAATTAGGTCATGGTCCATTACAAAAAAAACTTGGTACTCCAAATAGTGGTAATAAATAATGGAATTAATTCAAGCCAAAATTGCCGAAGTTAAAAATCTTGATCTAGTCTATGCCTATTCCATTGATAGTATCTTTGGAAATGATAACAATAAATACGTTGGATTAAGAATCGTTTTCGATAAAAATAAAACTTTATCATTAGATTATCGTAATAAGTACTTCTCCGATTTTGTCAAAAAAGTAATAGATAGATATAAAAAAGAAAAAGACAAAAGAAAAATCGTTTTACTAGGTGATTTAGCACAAAGGCTAGTAAATGATTCTTCTTTTGATATAGAGTACAATACCAAGTTAGATGGTGTTCAAAAAGAGGAAATACCTTATTTTGAGTGTGATGCCAATAATATTAAACAAAATCTTAACTTTTTGAAAGAAGCAATGAAGATAATAATTCTTGCTTATAAGAAATATGAAACACTACAAATAGATAGTATAGAAGGTTATGGACATAGGTATTTTGTTGATTATAGTATCGGGAATGCTCATAAGAAAATGCCTATCGTCATTTACGAAGATGAAGAGGGGAAAATCTTTTTTAAAGTAATGCGTATTGGTAACCTTAATGTTGATATTAAGGGAAAGATTGAATCAGATGGTGGTAAGGTTGATGTTTCTTGGCAAAATGCTTATGAAGATATCCAAGGATCAATTCATTATGATGCTCTTGATAAAAGTGTGGAGCGCCAAATGAACTCACTTTTAGTACCAATTTATTATGATGATAGTGAAGATACACTTTTAGAAGAAGATGCGGAAATAATAAAATTTTATTTTGATATGTGTGGTTTTGAAGTTCCAAGTAATATCTTAAAGACAAGTGATAATTCTTTTTTACTTGCTGAAGAAGATGTATCTAAAGAAGAGGATGACCAAGTATTATTTACTAATGTTGGTGCTAAAATGATTACTAATCCTGATGAAGTTAGAATTAAATATCGCTTGAAGAATGGTTTTAGTAAATATAATAATCAAATAAATGTAACACTAGATGAAGATACTTTAGAAGTTACTTTAAAGAAAATGACTATTGATGATGATAATTATCTTTTAATGGAAAAAGTTAGAACTAATAATAGCGGTAAAGATTATAGTTATTATGTCTACGAAGTTGATGGTGAAGTTGATTTAACAAAACCATTTAATTATAAGAGAAGTTATAAAGTAACTGAAAAAGCAACAACTCTTGAAAAAGTAAAACAATATGTATATAAACACAAAGGGGGAAAAGAATAATGGGCGTATTAGATAATAGATCTATTGTTAATAAAACAGTTAAAAAAATTGGTAAAGCTAATTGGCTTCATAAAAATGATGCAGTTAAGTTTGATTTTGCACCTTATCTAGCAACTTTTAAAGATGAAGAACTACTTACTGATGTTTTAGCTATTATGGCTTTTGATGGAATGGACTTTACTGATAATCTTGATTATGTTACGCAAATGTATAATTTGATATGTATTGGGCGTTATCCTAATGAAGAAGAGAGAATATTTAAAAGTTTAGTTTCCATGTATGCTGAAAATGAAGAACTTTTTACATTTGACAATATTTTTGAAAAAGTTTTAAGTGCTTTTGACGATAAACGAATTGTTGTTGAATACTTTGATTATTTATTATCAACTGATGAAATGGTTGATAGCCGTGATGATTTAAAATTTCTTTCTCATGTAGTGGATTATGTTCAGGAAGCAAGACAATACTATGTTGATGATCGTGCTCTATTTGTTTCCGCTATTAAACTAATTAAAGAATTTGCTCAAGCTTCTTATTATGATGAAGAAGATGTCAAAAAAATAGTGGAAGCAAGATTAAGAGAAGATCGTAAAGCTAATGGTATTTATGAAATTGACCGTTATGCTCTTGCCGAATTAGATCAAAAAATTAGTGAAATGACTGATAAAGGATCAGAGCTTGCGACCATTATGGAAACAGCTGATAGTACTGTTAAGTCATTGCGTAGTGCTGTTGATGGAATAAGAAGAGATGTTCGTCGTACGAAAGAAGATGAACTTCACGATTTACAATTAAGAAGTAATGGTATTATTGCTAAGTTTGAAAGTACTTATTCTGAACTTCTTTCCCAAGAAAGAGAATCACTATATACAGAACGTGAATCTTTGATGAGTGATATGGCTGCGCAAATTGAAAGAGGTAAGAGTGAGATAACAACGGCATCAGATAATATTGCTAAAAGAGCTGCTTTAGAATTAGGACATATTAATAGCGCAGCTAATAGTGCTATTGAACGCATTAAAGAAATTGTTTCTAACAATGCTGAGGTACGCAAATTACTTGCGGAAGCTAAAACTGATGACGACTTTTTAGCGCGTCTTGCGGCTGTTGAGAAAATGGCTAGTCAGATTCCTGGGGAAACACCACAAATTATTCCAGGGCCTAAAACAAGTGAAGTTGTATCGACAGAACCAACTGTGGCATCAACTCCTATTGTTGCTGCTCCAACAATTGTCATTCCAAAGATTGAAGTTCGTGAAGTAGATCCAACGGTTAATTATTACTTTGATAAAAGAATACCTTTTGGAGAACGTTTTGCGCGTCTCACTGAAGAAAAGGAAAAAGATGTTAAAAATAATGGTACCCTTTATCATGAAAAGTTTGATGATGCTGCTAAAATCGTTATGGTTGGTAAGAAACCATTATATATCTATGGTCCAAGTGGTACTGGTAAGAATCATATGATTGTACAACTTGCTGATTTATTAAAGATGAAAGTTGTAAGAAGTGGTTATATTTCTTATGAACAAGAAGTTCTAGGATACACTAATAGTAGTACTGGTGCTTATGTTCCAAGTAATTTCTATCGTGGTTACAAATATGGTGATATCATTTTCTATGATGAATATGATGCTGGTGCTCCTAATGCAGCCATTGCTTTAAATAGCTTTACGGAACCTGATAATAAAGATTATACTTTCCCAGATGGTGTAACGATTGAACGTCACCCTAATTTCCGTATTATTGCGGCTGGTAATACTAAAGGTAATGGCCGTACGCAAGCCTTCCATACTCGTTCAAAGATGGATCAATCAGTAAGAAAGAGATGGGAAGCATTATTTGTTGGTTATGACCCAAAAATTGAAATGAGCACTCTAAAAGGTTACCAAAATTGGTTTGAATTTGCTAGTAATTTTAGAAAAGCTATTGAAGAGTTACCAACTGACGATAGTAGTCGTGATGACATAGATAGTTTTACAACACGTGATGCTGATACAATTCGTACTTATTTAGATGATAAAGTATTCCCTGATGAAAAGATCATGGAACTTGAAATAGTTGGTACTAAAGATACTGATTATTTGAGTCAAATTGGCGAACAGATGGATAAGATGAGTTTTTCCCAAGGTGGGAAAAAATTGTTAAAGACATATCACTCAGTATGTGATAGTCGAAGAGGAAAATAAAAATGAAATCAGAAATAAGAGAAGATGGTAGTAAAAAAATTTATAATGTTAAATTTGCCAACTTAACTGATTTACAAGATTTTCTACTTTCCAATCCCCAAATTAATAGTGCGACTTTTCGAAGCCCTTCAAGCACGCGTCTAGATAGTAGTTTTTCGGGGATTAGTTTGGAAGAAGCCATAAACTGTTTGACTGGTGGTTATAGCGAAGGATTAGATAACTTTTTAAAAACAAGTGGCATTTTGCGTGAAACAACAGTTGCCAATTTGGGAGGAACTGACCATAATCGTCGCCTAATTAAAACTGTTTGTGGTGGGGTACCGATTGCATCTTTAGTCGCTGCTGGTGTTCCTGATTGTAACGTAAGATATGTCTATGATGAATCTTCAGTTGTTCGTAATGTTTACTTTAATGTTGCCTATGGTGCAGAAGAAAAAGAAGCCCAAATAATTAATCGTGGACTAATTGCTACCTATATTATTCAGGCCTTAGAAAAAAAAGGAGAAATGGTTAATTTTAGTACTTTTACTCTTTTATCTGATGGCGTTGTCAATCCTAAAGAAATGGTTAATATTGATATCGTCATGAAAAAACCAGATGATTTGTTTTTAGATGTTAATAAGTGTTATTTTCCCTTAACCAATCGTGCTTTTTTGCGAAGAATTATTTTTCGTGTTTTAGAAACATTACCACTTAGTGCTAGTTGGTCTTGTGGCTATGGAAATCCTTGTGGTCGCGATGCTATAAAAGATTTTTATAAAGCATCTTCTTCTGATATTATCATTTCTAAACCGCGTGAATTAGGAATTGAAGGAGAAAATATTTATACAGATACTATCGCAACTATTGAAAGTCTTGGTCTTGAAAAAGAATTTGATATTCCTAAAATAAAAAAACTTGGGGAAATGAAACGTCATTAAATATACCTAAATTGGTATATTTTTTTATACTATTTTTTATAAAAAATTTATTATTTTTACTAATTGTGGTATCATTAATAATGAAAAGATGTGGTAATGTGAAAAAGAAAAGCTTAAAGAAAAGTAATTTCATGCAGGGAGCATTTATTGCTACCTTTGGAATTGTTTTATGTAAAATAATTGGACTTATCTATGTCATTCCTTTTTATTCAATAATTGGGGATCAAGGAGGAGCTCTTTATGGATATGCCTATAGTATTTATTCTATCTTTTTAGGTATTTCAACAGCTGGTATTCCTCTTG
>CANQWJ010000104.1 GCA_947627525.1 uncultured Bacilli bacterium | reverse complement strand
TAGTTTATTAAACGAAGAGTTAGGAGTTAAAAATGTTAAAGAAGATATTACTTTAATAGAACAACGCTATGGTCTATTCAGTGATAAAGATATTGAAACAATAAAAAAATTATACCCTCAAGAATTTGCTTGTTATGATAATTTTTGGCGCAATGATGGAAGATTTTATGCTAAACTACCACAAGGTGAAAGTCCATATGATGTCGCTCTTCGTACTAAACAATTCATAGATACAATTTTTAGAGATGATAGTGATCCTTTATTTATTGTATCCCATGGAACAACTATTAAGACAATTGTAATGAATTGGTTTCATCATTCACCAGAATGGTTTAATGCCGAGTTAAATCCTGATAATTGTTCTGTTCGTCTAATTACGAGTGAAAATAGAGAAAGTAAAGACGAATATATTTATAAAGGACCAGTTAAAAGACTAAAGAAATAGTCTTTTTTATTTACTTGAAAATATTTCTTTGTTGTAATATAATAAATGCAATTTTTAAACGGAGAGAAAAGGTGAAGTTATGGAAAAGTATTCAGCTACTGAATTAATTCCTTTTGCTTATGATATTGTAGGGATTTTTGGTAAGTATGCCGTTCTAAAAGGCAAATATCACAAGGGGGAATATATCGTTGTTCCAACCAATGACAATAAAGATGTTACTTATGAACCATATAGTGATATCAAATGCCAAGCATTTAGAAATGGTTCTAATATAAGTTATTTGCTTTTTTGCCAAAGAAGTGAAGAAATGGCGCTTGATAGCGTAGATTTAGTTAATAAGGAAATACTAGATATTTATGATACGAGTAAAGAAAGAGCATTAATTACAGGTAAAGATAGAGCCTTAATTGGTAGTTACATAATCATGAATGCTTATGATCAAGGAAATAAAAAAGTATTAAAATCATTAAAGACAGGAAAGTATCACATTCTTGATTACAGTAGGGATAATATAACTCTTAATGATCAATCACAAAGTTTAGAAAAATTTTATGAATTTTTTAATGAGGAGTATGATGACTATAAAATTGTTTATTCATCACCATCTAATTTAGGAATTATTTTATCTAAAAATGGTAAATATGACTTTTATTATGGTCAAGATTTAAGTGATTTAACTTTTGAATATGATGCAATCGAAATTTGTAATAATCCTATAGATAAAGAACACATAGATACTTTAATTTTGAAAAAAGGAAAACAAGAATATATTTTAAATAATAATTTAGGTAATTACTGGATAAAAGTAGATAAACCTTATGAAAGAATAGAAGACATCGGCAACAATTATTTTGCTTGTTATAGTAATGACCAAATTGATTTAATTAAAGGACATGAACTATTATTTACAACTAGTGCTGATAAAAGAATTGTTAAAAGTTTAATTAGTGAAAACACTGAAAATAGAACTTTATACTTCGCATATGAAAAAGATGGAAAACTTGGTTTATTATGTAAGACTGGTAAAAAAGTTAAAATATTAACTAAACCTTTATATGATGATATTAGATATGATGCTAATTTAGAATTATTTGTGTTGAAACAAGAAGATAAAACATCAATATTTGATGGTTACGGAAAAGTAACTTCATTAGATTGTGATAATATCAGTTTTCTAAGTGATATTGGTGGTAATTTATATGTCTTATTGCACCATCAAGATAGAGCTGATATATATGATCTAACAAACTCTAAAACATTAAAAAAAGATATTAATGCAGTTAATAAAAGGTTTTATCTAGGAGCTGGATTAGGAATTAAATTTATTTATAATAGTGATAATAAATATGGAATTTTTTCTATAATTCTTGACGATAGTAACAAAAAACCAGTTATTTCATTAAAAGATACGGGACCAATATATGATAATATTGAAACTTTAAATGATTATACTTATATTATTACCAAAGATGGTAAACAAGGTTTATTTGAGAAAGGTGAAGTTATTGTAGAGCCCAAATATCAAAGTATAACTACTAAATATTTTCCTAGAAAAGCGGGAATGGTCTTTTCCTTTCGCCAATTATTCATAGCTAAAAAATTTAATAGCGAAGTTGATGATTTATTTTGGATTGAGAGAACGCTTGAAAATGGTGGGATAAAACCGAAACTACATTTTTTTAATTATCCAAGTTTAACGTATCAGACAAAGTTAAGTATTGATTTTGTTGATGAATTAATAGTATTACATGTAAATGATTGTGATGACAAATATACCAATATATATAGTTTTGATGAAGATTTTACTTTTTTAGGAAACTATGGTGTAGATGTTAAATTAGTACCTATCAATAGCTCTGAAGTAGTTTTAACAGATAGAGGTAAAATACATTTATATAATGCTTCTTGGACTTCCGAAGGAGAAGAAAAGAATTGTACTCTAGCATATATTGAAGATTCTAATCCATCATTGAAAAAATTGGCAGTAATACCATCTTTTAATAAACAATTATTTATAACAGCATATGATTTTTCTGAAGGAACAATAGTCATCAATAGTGAAAATGAAACAGAACATTTAAAAAAATGTAGATCTATTGAAAGTTTAGATGAAGATAAAATAAATGCTACATTAAAAAAGATGAATGAAAAAGTATTAATCAAAGAAAGAAAATAATATTATATTAAAATTTAAAATAGACAAATCATTATTAAATGATTATAATAATTACTTAAAAGGAGGTTTTATTATGGCTTTTAACATGGTTACAGATAAAACTATTAAAGAAATAAGTGGATTTGAAGAAGATATTACAAGATACTCTAAGATTTTAAATGGGGATGCTAAAAAATATCTTTGTTCATTATTAAGTGGAGAATATTCAATGCCTTTTTTTAGTGAAGTATATAGTGAAGAAGATGCAATGTTATCTAATTTTGCATTTTATCATCGTTTAGCGGGATTCAATAATTTTTACTATGCTTTAGAAAAATTTAAAAAAGAAGAAGAAAGTAAAGGACTAATTATTGATGCTCGTGATGATATTTTAGATAAAAATGCCGCTATTCTACGCGTATATGGTAAGAAAAAAGAAGGCGACGAAGTAATGCGCTTGTTCCAAATGCGTTATAATAAAGGTCAATCTGAAATTGATATTATTACTCGCGAACAAGGTCCTAAAGATACTCCTGATAAAATTCATGAATTCGAAGTTAAAAATTATTTCTTAAGATTACTACAAAAAGGGTATGGTTTTGCTTTGAATAGTGAAATAGAATTGGGAAATTTAAAAGAACAAGAAAATGATTTCGCCAAGGTATATACTAAAGAATATCCCCATACTTCTTTATCAGTAGTTAGATATAAATATTTTGAAAGATAAAAACGACTAATATAGTCGCTTTTTTAATTTAATACATATATACCAATTGTTAAATAAGTTGCAAACAATATCCAAATTAAATAGGGAATATTTAAGTATGCTGATATTCTTTTTCTCCTAAAGAAAAGATAAATCATATATATGACTAAAATATCAAGAAGAATAATCCAAATAATAGCGAAAAGACGCCATTTTAATAAAAAGAAAATAATGGACCATAAAAGATTTACAAATAGTTGAATGTAGTATACTAATGTTTCTTCAGGGCAACTTGGGTAATCTCTTTTTAATAAGAAAAAGGATAATCCCATTAAAAGATAAATAATACTCCAAGCAATTGGAAAAATTAATTTTGGAGGAGCAAGTAATGGTTGTTTTAAAGACATGTAGTCAATTTTTCCAGAAATTAGAAAACCAACTAATGAGCCTAAGATAATTGGTAAAAATAAATAAAAAGCATATTTTAAATATTTTTTCATATTTCACCTTCCTAGTATTAATCTATGATAAAAAGCCAATTTTATGCAAAGGAAGAAGTTGATAGATATTGTCTTTTTTAATTAATTGTGCTAAGATAAGCGACTAAGGAGGGAAACTATGAAAGACGAAGGTCAAGTTAAAAAGCATCGTTATACTAATTATCAAGTTGCTGGTTTAGACGAAAGAACATATCGTGATTCAGTTTTTTTAGGAAACATTTATGATCATCGTAATGAACCTTGTGAGTTATATGTTGCTTATAAAGGAAATAAACAATATTATGTTGTTGTAGGTTTTAAAAAACCAATTAGTAAATTACCAAGAAAGACTATTCAAATCATTGATGAGAGAACAGAAGATGGACGCATTGAAAATATTACTTTCCCATTTGGAAAACGTGAGATAAAAGCTGAACTTCCAAAATCAAGATTTGCTAGAAGAGATGCTAATCAAGTTGTTACTGATATTATGCAAGATACAAGTATTGAATATGCAGATCGTTTATTAATTGCAGAATATAATGTTCGTGAAGATGCCAAAGTAAAAGCTAAAGTTATGGAGAAGAGACGCGCTAATCAATAGCGTCTTTTTTATTATATAGTGTTAAATAGTGTAAAGGTGTCTTTTATTAGTATATATTATTGTATAAATATAGTTTACAATATAATTAGAGGGTAAAAAATAGGCTTTTATAAGACTAAAGAAAAAAACTAATAAAGCAGCCTTCAAAAAATAATTGTTATTGTAGGAGGAATTATGAGAAGTGTAGCAATTAAAGGGGTTAAAGAGTTTGAAATTAAAGAAATCGATGAACCAGTAGCAGATGGTAAAAATGTCATTATTGATGTTAAGAAAACGGGTATTTGTGGTTCAGACATCCATTATTGGGTAGCAGGTAATCCTGTTGGATTAGTAATGGGACATGAGTTTGCGGGAGTTGTTAAAGATCCAGGAGATAGAGATGATTTACAAGTAGGTGATCGTGTAACAGCACTACCTATATCACCTTGTATGGAGTGTCATGCTTGTAAGAGTGGTAATCCACAATATTGTATTCATACTTGGGATAAAGCTGTTGGTCTTGCTTTAACTAATCCAGGAGGTCTTGCACCACAATTAAGTGTTAGATCAGACATGGTTGTTAAATTACCTGATAGTGTTAGTGATGAAGAAGCGGCAATGGTTGAACCAACTGCTGTAGGGTATCATG
>CANQWJ010000103.1 GCA_947627525.1 uncultured Bacilli bacterium | reverse complement strand
TAACTCATCTCCTTTTTAAAAATTAAACTACACTATTATTTTTATCATAAAAAAAATTACCATAACTGGTAATTAATTTCTTTAATTGGTAATTAATTTTTTATGCCACGAAATTCATTATGAATTAAGTTTTGTCCTTTAGAATTCATTACTTGACGAGCAGGATTCTTTTCTATATGTACATTAGCAAATGGATCTTTTTTTGTTGGCATATTCTTTTCACCAGCAACGCTAGTAGGACTAGAAGAAATTCCCGCAACACTACTTGGACCTTTATTTAAACCAGCAATATTACCATTTTTTAAGTTTTGATTAACGGGATTAAAAGTATTAGAACCATAACCATTAAAAGCATTATTAAACATATAATCACTCCTATTTTATATAAAAATTATAACATAGTATATATTGGCAAAAAGTATTATATTTATATACTTTACTATTTTTGACAAAAAAAGAAGAATTATTCTTCTTCAATTTTAAAATTACTCAAAGTACCATCTTCATTTAAAATTTTATTGACGTTTGCTTCGGCATTCTTTAACTTTTCATCACATACTTTAGCAATCTTCATAGCTTCCGTAAATTTGTTAATAGCGTCGTCTAATGGTACATTACCACTTTCTAAGTCTTTGACGATTTGTTCTAAATTATTTAAATTTTCTTCAAAAGTATTTTCTTTTTCTTTAGCCATAATTCCTCCTATATAACCTTACTATTTATTTTACCATCACTTAGTTCAATCTCTAAAAGATCGTCTTTTTTAACATCTTTAACTTTAGTAATTACTTTATTATCTTTACGCGTAATAGAATAACCTCTTTTAATTGTCGAAAGAGGATTCAATGTTTCTAATTTATTAACTAATAATAAATATTTATTAGTGTTATTAGTTAAAAGATTAGTCATATTGATATGTAATTTATCCATTTGTTTTAAGTATTCATCTTTTTTATTTTTATAGATGATATCGGGATTATTTAAGATATAACTAGTTTTGACATTATTTAGACGTGTTTTATTATTATTTATAATATTTAAGATATTTAATTGTAAGCGTTCTAATAAATTATCAAACTTCTGTTCAACACTTTCATAAATATTTAAAGGATTTTTTAAAACGTAACTATTTTTTAAGGAATCTAATCGTTCTTTTAAATTCTTAATGATGTTATTAGTACTCTTATTGAGACGTATATATATTTGATTTAGATAGTTATAGAAATCACTTATGTTGGGAACAGCCATTTCCGCAGCTCCAGTTGGCGTTGGTGCACGTAAGTCACTGACAAAATCACAAATGGTGAAATCGATTTCGTGACCAACCGCTGATATTACGGGAACATCTAAATCATAAATAGCACGGGCAACAATCTCTTCATTGAAACACCACATATCTTCAATTGATCCTCCACCGCGACCAACGATTAAGACATCAAGATCAAAATCTTTAGTACGATTGATGTTACGAACAATGTCTTCGGCAGCTTCTTTTCCTTGTACTAAACTTGGAAAGAGAATGGTTTCCGCAATGGGCCAACGTCTTTTAATCGTCGATAAAATATCTTTGATTGCGGCTCCAGTTGGCGCTGTTATAATACCAATCTTTTTTGGCATCTTGGGAATCTTTTTCTTGTGTTTAGGATCAAATAGTCCTTCTAATTCTAATTTCTTTTTTAACTTTTCAAATTCGACATAGAGGTTACCAATGCCATCTTCAATCATATCACTGACATAGATTTGATAACCACCAGTTGCTTCATAGACACTAACTTTACCAATGACTAACACTTTTGTACCATCTACTGGACTAAATTTTAATTTAGAAGCGTTTCCTGAAAACATAACGGCATTTATACGTGTGTTTTCATCTTTGATAGTAAAATATAAATGTCCACGCGAATGAGCCTTAAAATTGGATATTTCGCCCTTTAAACAGATATGATTTAAATTACTATCATTATCCATCTTATATTTAATATATCTAGTTAATTGTGTAACTGTAATGTAATTATCAGTCATTATTTCTCTCCATCTTTAAAAATTTTATCAAGAGTAGCATTAATCATTTTAGTTACTTTTTCATCACTATATTTTTTAGATAATTCAATTGCTTCATTAATCGAAACAACACTAGGTGTATCAGTGTACTTTAGTTCATAAATACCAATTGATAAAATAGCTTTATCGACTTTAGATAAACGCTCAATATCCCAATCAACTAAATATTCATTAGCAATCTTAACAATCTCTTTTTGTTTTTCTAAAACACCATTAACTAATAAATTGACAAAATCATTTTCAACTTCTAATAAATCTTTAATAATGGCCTTTATATCATAATCAGTCTTACTAGCTTCATAAATATATACTTGATATAAAGCTTTCATTGCTATTTCACGAAGTTCACTTCGACTTTTCATACCCATCACCTATAAAAATTTTATCATAAAAAAAAGATAAAGTCATTATTATCTTAAACTTTATCTAAAACATTATTCTATTGCTTATAACCAAGTTTTTTAATTTTAATATTTTCATGAGAAGTTTCTTCTTCAATACTACTAATTGTTATTTCATCATCATAATAATTACTATTACTACTTAGTGAAAATTGATTATTACTTAAAAAACTTTTAGTTACTATTCCATTAATACTTACCCCAAGTTTTGATAAAGAATCCATAATTGGTAGCGATAAGTTTAAACTATGGTCGATTAGTTCTGGATATCCAAACTTGTCTTTTCCCTGTTCTTTTAGAGTTTTATAAATATGACCAATTAATTTATGGACCGTTTTATAATCAGATTTAGTTTCTCTAGTACGATTAGTATAAATATATAAAATTACATATTTTTTAAGTGCTGTAAGATCCCATTCAATATCATCACATTCTTGTCTTTGAATAATGGCTAAATAATCATTTTCGTCATTGACATCAAAAGCTTCACCAATAAAATAATCTTGATCATATTCCGTGCTCAATAATACAATGTCTCTTTTTTGACCATTTTTAAGTTTGACCGTCTTTCTTTTTTTATATGTTTTTAATAATGAAGAACGCACTTCTTTGGTAAATAATTTAGATGTTTTTAAGAAATGATAAAAGTCTTTACTATTAAAAGTATCTATAGAACGTCCTTGTAGATTGTCCATAACTTCTTCTAAACAACGATTTAACAAATCTTTGCGTGTTAAATTCTGCGGATTATCACCAAGAATATTTTGAGCATTTTTATTAATTAAGAAAAGTAATTGATTTAAATCATAAAATTCATTTTCAACTTGAACTTCAACTTGATCAGTACATCTAGTATTTAGAAAAGATTCTATTAATTTAGAAAAATTGCAGCTATAAATAGATAACTCTGGTTGACATTTATTATCAAAATAACGCATTTCTCTTTGAAAATTATAACAGCTTAATTGAAAATCTTTTTTTTCTCTATTATAGATTTTTTTTGCTTCAACCGCCATAGTTATGCTACAAGAGCACGTTAATAATAATGAATAAATAACTGTTGCTTCCCACATATTGTATCACCTTACTTTAATACCTTAACTAGTTTTTTAGGAGTTTGTGCAATTTGATTATTGGCATTATCTTGATCAAATTCATCTATTAGGTCAATATAATAATCTCTAAGATGACTATAGCGATCTTTAGATGGAGGTAAATGCTTGGAATAATGGTCAATGCTATCATCACCCATAATATCTTGAACAAATCGCCTAATAATGTTTTGACAATGATCTCTATTACTTTCCCATAAATCTTCACAAAGAGCAAGCACTAAGTCCTTCGCTATTATTTTGTTTCGTTTATCATCTATAGCAAACTGACAACTTCTTTTAATGATAATTTGAGCTATGACTAAGTCATTATAATGAAACTCTACACATCGCGAGCTAACTAGTTTTCTAATCAAAGTGATATTACTATTTTTTTTAATTTCTTCATAATTATCATTTTCTTGAGCTAATATTTCAAAAATAGCAAGATAATCATTATCACATTCGGGATCAAATCCTTGACTAGCGACTGATTGTAAATACCAACGCTCACCTGAAAAAAACTTCCTCTTTCTTCCATCTGGTAATATTGATATATGGGCTTTTTTATACTTTTCTAATAGGTCATTTTTAATATTTTTATTTAAGACTTCGGTCTTTCTCAAATATTTTTTTAAGTCATTTTCATTAAAACTATTTAAAGGACGACCTTTTAAAAATTTATTGACATCATCTAAAATAGTATTTAATAAAACTTCTCGTGATTTAATAGGATATTCATCAATCTTGTAGTAATAAGTGTTAATTAGATATAATAATAAATTTAAGTAATAGTAATCTTCTTCTACATCAACGGTAATACGATCAGTAAAACGACTATCAAGATATTTTTGAATGAGATTTGTGAAATTACAAGTATTGACAGTTATTTCGTCAAAATGGCACTTTCCCTCAAAATAACGCATAATTTGTTGCGTTTTATAGTCTTTGGCATTTAAATCTTGTAGATGTTTTATATCATCTTTTATGCTAGTATATCCAATGATAGTAGTTCCAGTGCCCATTATAACAGATGTTAATAATACTAACCCAAAAGTCATATTAATTCCCCCTATTTGCTTTAATTATTTCGATTATATCTTTTTTCTTTAACTTTAGGTTTTGTTTTAATAATATCATTTTCCGTATTTTCTAAATAGGATGATATATCCTTTGGCATTTCTACAATCCTTTTTTGCGATGGATTTAGTAGAGCATGAGCATAGGCTATCAAATGATCTTCAATAGTTGATTGTTCGATTTCTTTACCGACATTATTATGAATAAAAACAGCATATTCCTTAAGTATTAGATAAGCAATATGATAACCATGCTGATAATAATCTTCGCGTTCTTCTAATATTGGTTTAACAACTCTTTTTAATAGACCAATATCCCAAGGTACACTTTGTAAAAGAATATTATTAGTGATGATATCAACAATTACACTATTGTAATTATTTTCTTTATCAGGATTAAAAGCAAATCTTGTTAGATTATCCTTATATTCGCG
>CANQWJ010000102.1 GCA_947627525.1 uncultured Bacilli bacterium | reverse complement strand
GAATCCATTTGATTGTTGCGACCCAAAGACCATCTACTGACGTCATCACGGGTGTTGTTAAAGCCAATATTCCTTCGCGTATTTCCTTTGCCGTTTCTTCAAGTATTGATTCCCGTACCATTCTTGATATGACTGGTGCTGAAAAACTACTTGGAAAAGGTGATATGTTATTTTTACCAATGGGTGAGAATGCTCCTGAACGTATTCAAGGTGCTTTTGTATCAGACGATGATTTGGAATCTATCATCAACTGGACTGTTAGTCAACAAAAGGCGCAATACGATGAAAACTTCATGAATTTACAAGCAGCTGCCGAAGAACAGGGAAATGCTGGTGGACATCCTAGAGATGTTGAAGAAGAATATGATGATCCATTATACAACGAAATAGTTGATTTTGTTGCGGAAACGCAAAAAGCTAGTGCTTCTTTAATTCAAAGAAGATTTAAAGTTGGTTATAATCGTGCTGCTAGAATCATTGACTTATTGGAAGAACGCGGTATTATCGGACCACAAAATGGCTCTAAACCACGCGTCGTTCTAATTGGCAAAGATGGTGCTCCTAATGATATTGAAGAAGAAGAACTAGAAGAATATGATGAATAAAGACAAGAAAACTTGTCTTTTTTTCTTTACTAAAAGGAAAAATAAAATTTTATATGTTATAATGATATTAGTTGTACAAATAAAAAAATAAAAAATATACATAATAAAAATGGTGATGTAATGAAATATTTAAGAAAAGATTTAGGTAGTTATAATTTACATATGATAAAAACAGATTGTTTTAAAACGATAAATATCAATTTAATATTTCGAAAAAAAGTTAATAAAGAAGAAATAACTAAACGTAATTTTTTAGCTGATATATTGACGTATACTAGTAAAAGTTACCCAACACGAAGAGAAATGGCAACGATTCAACAAGATTTATATGCTTGTGAATTAGATTTCAGTTGTTATCGTCTTGGAAATTACTATAATACCGATATTTCTTTGTTGTGCTTAAATGAAAAATATACGGAAGAAGGAATGTTTCGTAAAACAGTTGAATATTTAGCTGATACTATTTTTAATCCTAATGTCATTGATAATAAATTTGATAGCACAACTTTTAATATTATCAAAAATAATACAATTAATCAGATTGAAAGTATTAAAGAAGATACGCGTAAATATAGTCTTGTCAAGATGCTAGAAAAGATGGGTGCCAAAGAAAACTATGCTTTACATGGCTTTGGTTACTTAGAAGACTTAGAAAAAATCGATGAAGAAAATTTATATAGTTTTTACAAAGAATTTATGCGTAGTAGTGGTTTAGATATTTTTGTCATTGGCGATATTGATTTTACAGAAACAGAAAAGATTATTAAAGATAACTTTAAATTTGATATCTATCATAAGAAAGATAAAGATTTTGTAATTGAACATCAAAAAATTCGAAAAACACCACAAAAGATCTTGGAAGATTATCCTGTTGGGCAAGCTAAATTATCAATAGGATGTAAGTTAAAAGGTTTAACAGACTTTGAAAGAAACTATGCTTTAACCATTTATAACATTATTTTAGGTGGAAGTAGTGAATCAAAATTATTCCAAAATATTCGTGAAAAGAATTCCCTTTGTTACTATGTTAATTCTAGTTCTAATAAGATTGACAACTTATTATTTATAACTTCAGGTATTACTAAAAGTACTTTTGAAAAGACGATTAAACTAATTAAAAAAGAAATGAAAGAAATGGAAAAAGGCAATTTTACTGATGAAGAAATTACTCAAGCAAAGACGCGTTACATGTCATTACTTGATGAGATGTATGACTATCCAACACAAATTATTTCCTATTATTATGCCTCTGAAATATTAAATTCTGACTTGCCTGAAGAACGTAAGAATAATATTAAAAAAGTATCGCGTGATGACATCATTAGTGTTAGTAAGAAGATATATATAGATACTATTTACTTATTGGGAGGTGAAGACGATGAATAAATTTTCCTTATCAGGAGTAGATCAAGATGTTTATTTTGAAAAAATGCCTAATGGTTTAGAAGTTTATGTTTTACCTTTTAAAAATAAGAAAAATTATTTTGCTTGTTACTTTACAAAATTTGGTTCTTTAATTTTAGAATTTTATTCTGAAAAGAAAAAAGAAATGATTAGAGTACCCGAAGGTGTTGCCCATTTCCTAGAACATAAGATGTTTGAACAAGAAGATGGTATCGATCCTTTTGAGTTTTACGCTAAGAGCGGAACTAATTGTAATGCTTCTACTAGTTATAAAGCGACGCGTTATTATTTTTCCGGAACAGATAATTTTGAAGAGAACTTAAACTACTTACTAAATTATGTTAATAGTCCTTATTTTACTGATGAGAATGTTGAAAAAGAAAAGGGTATTATTTGTGAAGAAATCAATATGTTAAAAGATAATCCTGAATGGTTTGCGGAAGAAGAATTACAAAGAATGCTTTATAAAAAACATCCTTTTCGCATACCTATTGCGGGTAGTTGTGATAGTGTTCGTACGATAACAAAAGAAAACTTATATGATACTTATGAAGCGTTTTATAACCCTAATAATATGTGTCTATTTGTTGGGGGCGATGTCGCAGTTGAAAAAGTCTTTTCAATTGTTAAAAATAATACTATCTTAAATAGTATTCCTAAAAGAGATATCCCAAAACTAAAACCAATAAAAGAACAGTTAGCGGTCAATAAAAAGTTTCAAGTAGTGGAGTTAGATAGTGTTACGACTGATAAATTAGGGTATGCCATTAAGTTGGATGCCAATGTCTTTAAAGAGCAGAATCGTTTTGAATTAAGTCTTTACATTGGAATGATTTTAAATATTCTTTTTGGTTCAACTTCTATCTTTAAAGATGAAATGCTAGAAAAGGGGATAATGACATCGCTATATTTAGAGCGCATGTATGTTGATGACTTTTTAATAATTGAATTCTGGGCGGAAACTGAACATCCTGAAGAACTCATAAAAGAAATAAATGACCATTTCCAAAATTACCAAATTGAAGAAATAGAAGTCGAGCGTTGTAAAAGAGTTTGGGTAGCATCTGAAGTTATGATGACTGACAATGTTGAAGCCACCATTTCTTCACTTTTAAACGATGTTGTTGAATATGGCGAAATTCAAACCGAACGCATTAATTTCATCAAAAAGATGAACTATAAAAAGCTTTTAGAGATAAAAGATAAAATAGATTTTTCTAATGATTGTACTTTAATATTAAAAAATAAGAAGAAAGATGATTAATTTATGTCATTTTTCTTTCTTTTTTTTATGGTTTAGTGTTATAATTTGTATAGAATAGGGTTGATAGTATGATTGGTAAAATTTTTAGTATTGAAGAAAACTATGTAATGGTTAATCTAACAATTGATATTTCTTCACAAACCAACTTAATAAATGTTCACGTTGTCTTTGAAGATGGTGATAAAAGAATAGTTGGGGAAATTATTAATATTAATGCTAATATTGCTAAAATAGGGATAGTTGGAGAAATAGTTGATAATCGTTTCGTTCCTGGTATTAATAAAAAACCAGCTTTTAAGTCAAAAGTTAGAATTATTGTTATGGATGAGTTATATCTTGTTTTAGGAAATCAAAAAGTAGTTGATAATACCCAGGTATATTTCGGTTTATCAACTGTTTATGCCAATTATCGTATCAATGTAAATATCAATGATTTTTTTAGTAACCATTTTTCTATTTTAGGAAATACTGGTAGTGGTAAGAGTTCGACAACCGCAAGAATTATTCAAAATATTTTTACGAGTAGTAACTATGTACCTATTAATGCTAAAATATTTATATTTGATGCTTATGGTGAATATATTAGAGCTTTTTCTAAATTAAATGAAATTTCACCAATGTTAAATGATAAAGTATATACGACTAATATTAATGATCAAGAGCATGAACTTTTACGTATTCCTTTATGGATACTTGATACCGATGATTTAGCCATTCTTTTAGAGGCAACTGATCCTAAACAGTTATCAATAATTGAGAGTGCTTTGCGTTATGTTCCTATTTTTAAATCAGAAAATAGTGATGTTATGGTCTTTAAAAATGACATTATTGCCCGTGCCATTATGGATATTTTACAAAGTGGTAAAGAGTCTAGTAAAATTCGTGATCAGGTAACAGCTATTTTGACGACTTATCATACGGAACAGTTAAACCTTGAGACAGCTATTTCCCAACCGGGGTATAATCGTACTTTGAAACAATGCCTTTTTGTTGACAATACTGGAAAAATGGCCGAAATGGAATTAGTTGTTGATTTGATTAATAGTTTCATCGTTGAAGGATTAGAAATACCTGATCCAAGAGGGGATGTCTTCTATAATCTTCGCGACTTAGAACTAGCTCTTGACTTTGCTTTAATTTCCGAAGGTGTTTTGAAGAGCGATGCCGTATTTGATTATGCTAATGTTTTATCCGTTAGACTCCATTCATTAATAAATTCTGATGCGGCGATGTATTTCGATTATCCTAAAATGATTGATCGTAATACTTATATTGATAATTTTACTCAATTGGGTGGTAATAAGATGGCGCAGATCGTTGATATTAATATTAACTATGTCAATGATCGCTTTGCTAAATCAATTACCAAGATTATTTCTAAAATGATATTTGATCGTGCTGTTTTCGATGTTAATCGTGGTCGTCATCCAACACATATCATCATTGAAGAAGCCCATCGTTATGTTCAAAAGGATAATGACGTTGAACTATTAGGATACAATATCTTTGAAAGAATAACCAAAGAAGGACGTAAGTATGGTGTCATTTTAGGACTAATTACCCAAAGACCTAGTGAACTTAGTGAAACGTGTATTTCCCAATGTACTAACTTTGTCATTCTAAGAACTTTGCATCCTAAGGACTTGGCTTATATTAAAGAAATGGTACCAAATATTAGTGAAGAGGGTACTAAACAGTTGAAGACGTTACAACCAGGACATGCTTTGGCTTTTGGGTCAGCTTTTAAGGTTCCTGTGGAAATTCAATTTGATCGTCCTAACCCTGAACCTTTAAGCAATAATAGTGATATTGTTCAAGCATGGTTTGGTTAAAATTAGTAGGTTAATTTTGAAGAGGATATTCGAAACGGATATTCGAATTTAAATAATTGGTAGCCAATAAAGATAAACT
>CANQWJ010000101.1 GCA_947627525.1 uncultured Bacilli bacterium | reverse complement strand
GGCTCCATCCATATTAGAGACAAATTCAATAATTCCTACTAAGGCATCAGGAAAATCGTTTTTAACGAGTGAATTAAGTAAATCTGTTGATATATGTAAGTTACTCGCAACCAATAAAATTAAAGACAATATAGGGATAATAGTTAAAACAAAGAAAAAAGCGAGTTGCCCCGGAAGAATCTTCATCTCCGGGGTCTCAATATTTTTCTTGACTCTCTTTATGAGAGTTGTTACACGTTTAGCCATAAACTATTTATAATCCTCTTTATTACTCTGCATTTCTAGTGTTGCTTCATTGATAGCGTCATCAATTGTCTTCATATCATCTTTGATTATACTATAACCAACGGCAGCCCCAAATTTATATGGTAATTCTTTTAATTCTTTATTCAATTTCTTCGTATAAGTTTCAATCTGTTTTTCACTATAACCAACTAAATAAATTAAGAATTCATTACCATCAGTACGAATGATTTCACTATTTTCAAGTTGTGTATTAACAAGTGTTGAAGCAGCTTTAATAATTAAATCATCACCTGATTCATGACCATAATTATCATTGACGTATTTAACATTATTTAAATCAATCATAACAATAGCTTGTGGATACTTTTCACTCTTATTCCAAGCTTCCATATTTAGATTTAAATAACTACGATTTTTTAATGATGTCAATTCATCAGTATATTTTCTTCTTTCTTCTTTCTTTACTTTTTTAATAACTGTTTTTCTCTTAAATAAAACATAAAGAGTAATTAAGAATAGAACAGGAACTAATATAAGAATTAAAATAACGATATATAATTCTCCAAAACTATTAGTTTTTATCAAGTTACTGTTACCAATATCATTTAAAGCCGTATTACGATAACGATAATAAGAATTAGTATTAACAATATAACTAAATACATCAAAGAATAATTCTTCTTCGTTAATAATCATAAATGAATAATCTTTAGTTATAGAATCACTATATAAAACTTCATAGTTTTTAAATTTAGAATTGCGATAATAATTATATACTTCTTTATCAACAACTAATATATTGTTCCCACTCTTAGATACCATATCGTTATAGTTAGAATATTCACTAATATTAGCTTTACTATTATCTTTAAAATAATTAAATAGTGATGTTTCTTTCATCATACTGACATCTTGGCTTTTTAAAGACTCAAATGATGAAACGATGTGACTATCCTTTGATCTAGCTAAAACAACATAATCTTCAATGAAACTTGAATTGACTTCACGATACGCTTCATTAGTCATATCATAATAGTTAAAATACATGTCAACTTCTTTATTTTCAACAGCTTTTATTAAATCTTCAACTGTATCATATTTTTTAAATTCAAAATCAATACCCGTCAAACGACTCAATCTATTTACATATTCACCACAAATTCCCAACAGATCATCTTTAGAACCAATTTCATAAGGAGCATTTTCAACATAACCATAACGATAAGTAGTAGCTTGTAATTTTTTAGTATCACTATCTGTTATTTTCTTACTATTTATATAATAGTTAAATAATGTATCGTTATATACTTCAACAAAATTTTTATCTTTCCAAGTATCAAAATACTTTTTCATTATTTTATTCAAACGGGTATCTTCATCACTTAATGTCAAAACAACATGCTTAGTCATATCAGCTAAAGTATAATTAATATAATATTTTTTACTTGAATCTAAAACTTGATTTAAATACATTATATGAGGTACAACAACCATTTTCACTTCATCTTTATCAAGAGCTTCAAACAACTTAGTAGTATCATCATAACTCTTATAAGTTAGGTTTTCACCACCACTCAAATAATAACTGATATCAGCAAGATCGCTTGATAAAACACCTAAACTCAAATTAGATATATTTTTAACATCATCAAAATTAGTTTCTTCTTTACCAACTAAAATGTATACATCATCATTTATTAGTAAGTCTTGATCTGTTAGTTTTTCTTCACCCTTAACAATGCGAAAACGGTATCCCTTAGTATTAGGTTTTTCTTCTTTCAAATAAGATATTTGATTGAATTCAACTCCTGTGGCATTTCCAAAACCAGACAAAAAATTATTAAAAACACCTTCTTGTTCACCATAGACAGGATAATCACTCATAACTTCAACATCGACTAAAGAAGTAACATTTTCTTCAATCCAATGCTTTTCATTAACATTTAAAGAATTGTCATCTTCATTATAATAGTAAAAGTAAACACCAATGAATACAAGAACCGCAATGATGATTGGCGTAAGAATTATTAGTTTTTTATTTACTTTCATCCTTAGTTACCTCCCTATCTTTTGTCCAAGATAACTTTTCATCATTATAATGCTTATATCCAATTATTGGAAAATTATTTTTACTTTCATCTTCCTTAGAGAAATAGATTTGAATAGCATAATAAGATAGTTCATCTTCCGTAAAGAATTTTAAGAATTCTGTTCCCTTACTCTTAGCATCTTTAACAGATAAATCATCTTTAACATTCACAATTAATTGAATGGTGCGACCTTGAAGGGTAAGTTTTGTTGAAAGAACACTTTCATCTTTTTCAATATTATTTTTAATTTCTACAATCTCATCTTCATCAAATGGATGATTGAAATTTTCTTCTGTTCGATCACCATAATTAGCTTTATCATTATTATCCCAATACAAAGATTTAAAATAAGCTAAAACAAACATACAAGCAATAAAAACAATGATGACAAAAATAGTTACCATATTATTTTTAATAATTTTTAATGTAGGTTTCATTTAATCACTCCTTAGTATATTCAATTATACACTAGTATTTTAAATTTATAAAGTTACTTATTTAACTCTTCTTCAAGTAATTTATTGACTAATTCAGGATTAGCTGAACCCTTAGTCTCTTTCATGATTTGTCCCATTAAGAACTTAATGGCACGCGTATTACCATTTTTGTAGTCAGTAACACTAGCACTATTACTTTCAAGAACATTAGAAATTATTGTTTTTAAAGCACTAGGATCATTAATTATTTTAATACCTTTAGATGCAATAATTTCATCAATAGTTGTATCTTTTTCCATTATATCATCCAAAATATCTTTGAAGACTTTACTATTGATATCACCTTTGTCTAATTTTTGAACAAGATCAATGAACTTTTCATCCGTGAGTTTAGTATTTTCTAGCTCTATTCCCATCTTGTTCAAATAAGCGGAAATATCACCAAGTAAAAGATTGCTTGCTATTACTAAATTTATTCCACTATCCAAAAATTTATTTAAATAGTTCGATAAATTACGGTTTTGAATGATTTTATTAGCGTTTAATAGACTAATACCAGAAGCAACATATCTTTCTCGGCGTTCACCAGCAAGCATTGGAATCGTCTTTTTAACTTCAGCAATTAATTCATCATCGATTTCGACAAAAGGTATGTCTGGTTCTGGGAAATAACGATAATCATTTCCGGCTTCTTTAACACGCATAATAATTGTTTCATCTTGTTTTTCATCATAACGATAAGTTGCAAACTCAACTTCTTTGCCATTTTCAATCAAAGCAATTTGACGAGCGGCTTCCTTTTCGATAGCGCGTCCAATATTACTGATAGAACCAATGTTTTTAATTTCAGCACGCGTTCCAAGTTCCGAAGTTTTACTAACTGAGATGTTGACGTCACAACGCATACTTCCCTCTTCAATCTTACAGTCAGATATATCCGCATAAAGGAATAATTCACGTAACTTTTCGACATAAGCCATTGCTTCTTCACTAGAATGCATATCCGCTTCAGTTACTATTTCGACAAGTGGTACTCCTGCACGATTGAAATCAAGAAAAGAATGATGTTTGTAGTGAATACTCTTACAAGTATCTTCCTCAATATGAATATCATGAATTCTTATCTTTTTCTTTTCACCCTGAACTTCTATTTCAACATAACCATTAACACCAATTGGCGTTTCAGCTTGGGTTATTTGATATCCCTTTGGTAAGTCGGGATAGAAATAGTTTTTTCGATCAAAATGCATATTGCGATTTATTTCACAATTTAAAATTAAAGCAGCTTTTAAAGCTAGGCGAATAACTTCCATATTAAGAGTTGGAAGAGTTCCTGGATAACCTAAATCGACAACATTAACATTACTATTCGCAGTTTTTCCATAGCCATTAACACTATTAGAATAAATTTTTGTTTTTGTCTTTAGTTCTGTATGTATTTCAATACCAATCGTTTTCTTATACTCTGCCATTATCTCACCTCTAGTGGATCTAATTCTAAGTCCAATTCTTTTTCAACAAAGGAAGCTAATTTATACATTAGGGCTTCATCAAAGCGATTACCAATTATTTGTAAGCCAATTGGCAAGTGTCCTTCACCGAATCCCATTGGTACATTCATTCCTGGAAGACCAGCCATATTGACAGGAATTACTAAGATATCATCTAAGAATGTCTTAAGTGGGTCATCTAGTCCTTCACCCAAATTATAAGCTGTCGTCGTCGCATTTGGTCCAATGATTAAATCATACTTTTCAAAGACTTTTAAGAAAGACTCACGAATGGCTTCACGAATTTGGAGAGCTTTATTGTAATAAATCTTTGCATTTTCACCACTCAAAAGGTAAGATCCAACCATGATACGACGCTTAACTTCATCCCCAAAGCCATTTCCACGCGTAAGCGCATACAACTCATCAATTCCTTTAGGATCTTCAACCGAATATCCATAACGAACACCATCAAAACGGGCAAGATTACTACTTGCTTCACCCATCGCAATTATTTGATATAGAGTAACAGCGTTCTCAATATAGTCAATATCAACGTATTCAACAGTAGCGCCATTCTTCTCTAAAAGTTCAATTACTTCATGCAATTTATTTAAAACTTCACTACTTACAATATCTTCTTTAACAAAGAAGTTTGGAACAGCAATGCGCATTCCCTTAATATCTTCACCAATTAAACGCGTAAAATCTTCTTTTTCTTTATGACTACTCGTTAAATCACGATCATCTCTTCCAACTAATACATTTAAAAGTAAAGCATTTTCATATACGTTACGCGTCATTGGTCCAATTTGGTCAAGACTAGAACCAAAAGCAACTAAACCATAACGGGAAACACGACCATAAGTAGGTTTCATCCCAACAATTCCACAATAACTTGATGGTTGTCTAATACTTCCACCCGTATCACTTCCAAGAGCAAGCGGAACTAGACGAGCG
>CANQWJ010000100.1 GCA_947627525.1 uncultured Bacilli bacterium | reverse complement strand
AAGCAAAGTAGACGCTATGGCTGATGAAATAAATAATGCTATAGATTCTCTTGAATTAAAGAATAAAGATACTTCGGAAATGGAAACGAATCCATCTACTAGAGATAACGTATTATTATATGTTGCTATTGCTGGTGTATCTTTAGTTGCTACTTTAGGAACAATTA
This sequence comes from uncultured Bacilli bacterium, assembly GCA_947627525.1. Taxonomy (GTDB): domain Bacteria; phylum Bacillota_I; class Bacilli_A; order RF39; family UBA660; genus RUG11788. Next base: position 5,128 of record CANQWJ010000100.1, on the reverse strand, counting down.
TTACATTAAAGAAAATTAATGAATAATAACTGAGGAATAGGAAACTATTCCTTTTTTGTTTAATTAAAAAATTGTTTTTGTATTCAAGTGTATACTTAGAATATCATTATATGTCTTTAATCTTTTGATTTAGATTTCTTATTATGCAATAATTAATAAAGTTTATTTTCTTTTATAGTAGTTGGAACATTCCTTCTTTTTTATTGACAAGTTCAACGTTTAGATAGATTTTGCGATTTTATTTGTGTTATAATTATTATGGTTATAATAAGTGAGATGATAGTATGTTTAGAAGAAAAGATGCTAAAAGATGTAAAGATATTTCAGGAATGAATCAAATTCTTTTGGATTTGAAACCACATCGTTATCAAGGAGAACTTTATATCAATCAATTAATGGACGTAACAGAATTAGTTAAATATATTAAAGAAATGAAAAAGAAACAATCTAAGGTTACTTATTTTCATGCTTTTTCAACAGCTATTGGTAAAGTAATTTATAATCGACCATTATTGAATAGATTTATATCTAATAGACATGTATATGAACATAATGACGTATCCTTATCTTTTGTTATGAAGATCAATTTTGATGATAAGTCTGAAGAAATAATGGTTGTTATGCCTATTGAAAAAGATGATACTTTATTTACTATTAGTGATAAAATTGCTTCCAAAGTTGCGAGTGTTCGTAAGCAAGATGATAAAGGAACAGGTGCTAATGACGCTATTCAAGTATTGGGAAAACTACCTAATATTATAAGAGTGCCAATCGTTGGTATTTTTAAGTTTTTTGCACGTCATGGTCTATTGCCTAAATCTTTAATTAAAGATAATTTATATTATAGTAGTATGCTTTTATCTGATGTTGGTAGTCTTCATTGTGGCGGAATATATCACAATGTAACGGATTTTGGGACTTGTTCTGGCATAATTACAATCGGTGAAGTAAAAGAAGAAAAAGTTGGTAAAGATACGAAATATTATTGTGAGTTTGGTATTACGATGGATGAGCGAATTGGTGATGGCTTCTATTTCATCAAATCTATTCATTTACTACAATATATCTTAAATAATCCTAAACTATTAGAAGAAGAAGCATCTAAAAAAGTAGAGATGAGAAAAGATTATTAGTGGAGGTCACATGAAAGTAGAACAAAGAGTATTGGTTTATAGTATGATTAATAACTTGATAATAGCAATTATCAAGTTTATTGGTGGTGCTGTTTTTGGACTAGGCTCTCTCTTAGCCGATGGCATGCATACTTTTAGTGACTTTGTAACAGATATTGTTTGTTTAATTGGTTCTAAAATATCAAAGAAAAAACCAACTAAGTATCATCCTTTTGGCTTTGGTCGTGTTGAATATTTGACGAACCTTTTTGTTGGTGTTGTTTTATTGTTATTAGGTGTGTATATCGTTGTTAGTAGTTTCTTTAAAGAAAGTGTTATACCGCCATTATCATTATTATATTTATTAGTTTTTGTTTTCTTAATAAAAGTTATCGCCATCATTGTTATGTATCACATTGGTAAAAAGATAAATAGTGGCGTTTTAATTACTTCTGTTGAAGAATCCAAAGCTGATTTATATTCGACTTTAGGTGTTGTTTTAATTACTATTTTACTTCAGTATTCTAATGAGTTTAGCATTCTTAAATATGCTGATATGATTGGGTCTATCCTCATTGGTTTAATTGTTTTAAAAACAGCATTTAAAATCATAATTGATAATTCTTTATCATTACTTGGTGAAGTTGATGAAGACGAAGCACCTATCAACAATTTAAAGAATCTTTTAAAAGAATACAAGCGCATTAAAGATTATGATATCGAACTAATAAAATATGGTTCTTATTATAAACTTCAAATGAATCTTGAACTTGATCCAACACTTAGTCTACGTCAAGTAACTAATCTAGTTAATAAATTAAAAAAAGATATTCGTTATCACCACAGTCTAAAAATAAAATATGTAACTATTTACGTAACTGATAAATTAGAAAAATAAAAAAGTAATTATTTAATCATTAATTACTTCATCAACATTTATATCAAAAGGGTCATTTGGTAATTGTTCTACTAGACATTCTTTATAACACAAACCAATTTTAGAAATTTCATGCTTTTGATAAAATCGATCATAAAAACCTTTACCATAACCAATGCGATAGCCATCTTTTGAAAAACAGATACCAGGAGTTATGGATAAAGCATTACTAAAATCTTTTACTTCGGCTTTAGTCTTAGGTTCCAATATATTAAAAGAACCTTTTTCTAAATCATCTAAACTCTTTATGAAGTAAAATTTCATATCATTTCCCATTACTTTAGGAACAGCTACTTTTTTACTTTTTAAGAAATATTCAATTAGTTTTTTAGTATCAACTTCATCTTTAGTAGATACATAGATGAGAATAGTAGTTGTTTTTTTAACTTTTTCATTAATAATGACCTTTTTGAAAATAGTAAGATCTTTACTATTTTTATTTTTTATCTTTTTTCTAATTTCTAAATACTTTTTTCTTAACGCATTTTTCATAACTCTATTATAATTTTTTAAATAGGAATATTCAAGTACTATTAAATTATAATTTACACTTATAATTCATATTAATAATAACTATTTTACTTATAATAAAATAAGTTCTATAATATTGCTAACAAAAAGAAAAAAAGTGTTTCTTTTATGTATATTTATGTTATAATATAAAGCAATTTCAGGGGATGATGGATATGAACATTTTAGTTGTTAATCCCGCTAATAAACCTTTTACTAATAAGTCTATTTTAGCGGAACCAATTGATGTTTTAAATATCGCAACGATAATTGAAAAAGAATTTGGTAAAGTTAAAGTTCTTGATATGGATGTTGTTGATATGCATAATGATATAAATGAATATTTAGAGGAAGATAATATTGTTGTTTTTGTCTTTGATTATCAATTGCCACTTCATACGACGATGGCGATAGAAAATATTTTTGAAACGGTTAAAAAAGCAAAAAGGGAAACGAAGTTTATTATTATTGGTAAGACGTCAGCTCACTATTATGAAAAATTTATTAAGAATGGTTTTGATGTCATAATTGAAGGAATAGCGGATAATACAATTATCGATGTTATTAGAAATATTCATGATGAAACAGCTCTTTTAAAAATACCTAATATCTATTTTAAAAGTGATGATAAAATCATTGTTACAGAAAAGAAAAAGATTATTAATAATTATGTCGATATGCCTATTCCTAATCGTCATTTAGTTGATCTTAGTAAGTATATGGATACAAGAACAATGGTAACATCGCGTGGTTGTATCGGTAAGTGCCGTTTTTGTACGACGCCAAGTTTTTTTGGTAATTGGTCTGGGAAGAGTGCCGATAAAATAGCCGATGAAATAGAATATTTAATAAGGGAATTTAATACTAAAAAGATAATGTTTCTCGATGATAATATGACGGTTAGTAAAAAGCGTATTTTTGAATTGTGTAGGGAAATAGAAAAACGCCATATCAAATGTTTATTTGGATGTTTGAGTAGTATTAAATGTTATGATAAAGAAATGTTTGAAAAGATGTATGAAGTAGGTTTCCGTTGGGTTCATTTTGGTGTTGAGTCGGGTAGTGAAAGAATTTTAAAAGCTATGGATAAAGAGATGAAGATTGATTACATCAAACAAGTTATCAAAGAAGTTAAAGAGATGGGATATCGTGTTCGTACTAGTATTATTCTTGACTATCCAACGTCTACTGGGGAAGATGTTTTAAAAACAGAAGAATTACTTTTAGATTTAGAACCTAATGAAATTAGACTCCATTATCTAGCATATCGTTTTGGCACTCCTGTTTATGAAGAGAATAAAGATGTCTCTAATAAGAGTCAATACATTCATAGTAATTGTCCTAATATTGATAATCCTGAACTAATGGAAAAGATAGACCATTTATTAAATAGTTTAAAGGATAAAGGATATTACTTAATTCTAGATGATATTGATTGGAAAAAGTACAATGACTTACCTAAAAAAACAAAATTTGTCTCTTTTGTTCCAATTAAGTATGGGATGTGTTGGTATGAATAGATTGATCGCTGTAACTGGGGGTATGGCAAGTGGAAAAACAACGCTATGTCAAAGAATAATGAAAGATAATCCCGATTTTGTTTATATTGATGTTGATACTTTTAGAAGAAGTCTATATGCCAATGATGAATATGTTAAGGATTTAAGAAAAGTCTTACCAACACTAAAAGAAAAAGAGATAAATTCATTAAATCTTAATAAAATAATTTATCAAAATGAAGAAGATATGAAAAAGTATAAACAAGTTCTCTATCGTTATTTATTTGATTATATGGCTACTTTTGAAGATAAGACCATTCTTGTTGATTGGGCTTTAATAATTCAAGATAATCTTATTGATAGATTTGATAAAGTTATTTATCTCGATATTAGTGAAGAAGAAAGATTAAAACGCTTAAAGAACTCTGACTTAACTAAAGAAGAAATATTGAAGAGATTTTCTCTTCAAAGAATAGATATTGAAAAATATTGTTCTAATAAATTATTAATCATAAAGGATTTGATTGATATGGAAGATATAAATAAATTTATAAAGACAATGGATTGTAAGTTTACTCTTCCAAGTGATGGTGGTAAAGCTATTTGGGAGATAACACACAATTGTAATTATGGTTGTTCTTATTGTATCTTTTCTTGTAATCTTAAAAAAGTCTCTAACGAATTAACGACGGAAGAGTGTTATCATGTTATTGATGAACTTGTTAAAAATGGTTTTAAATACTTAAAAATAACGGGTGGAGAACCATTCCTTCGCCCTGATATAATTGATATTCTTAGGTATGCTAGTAAAAGAATGGTGACCGATATTTCTACTAATGCTTCTTTAATTACACCTAAAAAAGTAGAACAATTAAATGAATTGAATCTAAAAATGATTCACGTTAGTCTTGATGGTAATAAGTTAGAACATGAAAAAGTGCGTGGTAACAATACTTATGATAGGACAATTAGAGGATTAAATGCTTTGAAAAAATCTAAAAACTATATTCGTATTGGTTCCGTAATTCATAAAAACAATGAAAAGAATCTTGATTCATTAGTAAAAGATG
>CANQWJ010000099.1 GCA_947627525.1 uncultured Bacilli bacterium | reverse complement strand
GATGATGCCGACTTCAAATAACCATCAGTAATTTTATCATATCCATACCACATTGCGACAGCTGTGTCTGGGTCATATCCAACAATCCAAGCATCAGGTATAGCATAACTTGGCAAGTTGAAGGCTTTAGCATCAGCTTCTGAATAGTTAGTTGTACCAGTTTTAGCAGCAATGTGTAGTCCTTTAATACCAGCACCACTAGACAATCCATTAGTTACAGCATATTCAAGACAATAAGTAATCATAAATGCTGTTGAATCAGACATTGCTCTAGTACATTTTGGTTCAATAGGAATTTCTTCACCAGTATCACGATAAACGATTTTACTAATAGCATATGGTTCACAATAATATCCACCATTAGCAAAAGCAGCATAAGCAGCAGCCATCTTTAAAGGTGTTGCTCCATTTTTTGTAGAAAAGGCACCAATTGAATGAGCTTCATGTAGGTAAGTAGAACCTTCACTTGTTTCTGGTGTAATTCCTAAACCAGTTACAAAGTTATAAATATTTTCATTTTTAACACTTTGGAATGTTTTTAAAGCTGGGATATTTCTTGATTGTGCAAGAGCTGTTTTTAAAGTGATTGTTCCCATATATCTACGGTCAGAATTACGCATTTCTTTACCACTACTATAATAGTGTTTAGTATCATTAATTGTTGTATAAGTAGAGTAACCATTATATTCCATTGCTGGACCATAATCAAATAATGGTTTAGCAGTTGAACCTATTTGTTTTGTTAAAGTTGTAGCACGATTTTGTGGACGTTGAACTTTCTCTTTTCGATATCCGGCGATGGCTTCAATCTTACCTGTATCGACATCAATAGCGGCAATACCAGATTGAACTTTACTGTTTTCCCATTTGAATGTTTTACCATCAAATATATCGTCTAGTCCTTTTTGTTTCTTTAAATTAACATTGGTATAGACTTGAATTGATGAAGTAAATGGATCAATACTATATTTTTTTTCTAGTTCATCTGTTACAAGATCAATATATCTTTGATATTGCTGAACTTCTCCTGTACTTTCAACTAACAAACTTTCAATTGGAATGGAATTCGCAATATTATATTCTTCTTTAGTAATATATCCATGAGTAAGCATTAAATTTAATACTTGTTCACGTCTTTCGGTTGCTTTTTCAGGATATAAGAACGGATTATAAGCGGTTGGAGCTTGGAATAATCCAGCAATCGTTGCTGCTTCAGCAAGATTTAATTCTGAAGCATGCTTTCCAAAATACGTTTCAGCAGCTTGTTCAACACCATAGGCATTACTACCTAAGTTGTGATTATTAACATAAAATTCCATAATCTCTTTTTTGGAAAACTCTTTTTCTAGTTTGAAAACGGCAAGATAAATATCTGTAAATTTTCTTTTAATACCTTCTTCATTCATTCCAGAACTATCACGTAGAGGGTCAGTAAAGGTTGTAGTAATCAATTGCATTGATAAGGTTGATGCACCACCGGCATTAGACAAATGTAATACTTGTCCAATAGATGCACGTAAGAAACGTAAAGGGTCAAATCCATTGTGTTGATAGAATCTTGAATCCTCAACAGCAACAATAGCATCAATCAAGTTTTCACTACAATCTTCGTAAGTTATTAATTCACGTTTTTCAGTACTCATTTCTGCAAGAACTTTTCCATCTGATGTATAATAAATGGATGTTTCTTTCTTGTTTAACTTATTAGTGTCCCATTCTGGTGCTTCACGAACGATGATAGAAGCAAAGTAGACAACACCACCAACAACAGCAATACATATTATTAAGAATAAAATCGTAAAGACATTGATTAGAACACGCATTATTTTATTACGTCTTAACTTTTTCAATAGTCTTGAAAATAAAATGATTAAACCAATTCCGACAATAGTAAGAGTTGTTAGTAACACACCCATTGTCTTTAACAACAAAATGATTAAAGCAAGAGCAATTACGGAAAAGAAAATTAAGGTATTGGTATCAAGTTTCTTTTTACTTCTTTTTACTTTTACATTAGGATTTGTTCTTGTGCTATGACTAGATGCATTATTAACACTATGATTAGTAGTATGTTTATTGGAACTAGTACTTTTATTTACATATTCATGTTTTACTTGTCCTTTATTTTTACTAGAACTATTATTTGTTTTTGTATTAGCCTTAGAATTACTAGAATTATTTGCTTTATATTTATCACTTCTTCGGCTACTAATACTACTTTGATAATTATTTCCTTTTTTATTATTATTGGCCATGTTATACCTCCCAATATTCTATTTATTATCTAATATTTTATCTATTATTTTTAAATAATCTAATCTTGGAATATATTTTTCTTCTATTTTATGACCATATTCTTTGAAATAAGAAATAGGTATTGACTTACGACTATTGCCTTTGATAAAATCGAGAAAGTCTTTTGCCATTAAAAGATATGTTTCATTCAAAAAGTTAAATCTAACGATTAAGAAACAAATACCATTAGCTTTATAAACATTTTCAATATGTTTAATTTGATGAGCATTTATATTATTTAATGGAAAAGATGTTTTATTATTTGTTTCTTTGGCTTCAAAGTCAATATAATTTCCACGATATATTCCATTATAATCGGTAGTTGATGGTTCTTTAAAATAAGCTTCTCTAATAACCGCAGCACTCCTAGATGGGTAATCAACTTTAGTTATTTGAATAGGTGTTGGCTTTTTATAGATGAAAGCCTTTTCCATATCGATATAGTAATTATTGGAATCATTTAAATCTTTTTCAAGATTCATTCCACGATTACCATATTGAATATGTAAATCACTTGTTTTTTGTTGTTTCACACCATTAGGGTATTTCATTAAACCACCTACACTAAATTATACTATAATATTGATAATTTACCAATATAAAAGTATATTTTTATCATAAACATTATATGTGTATTTTAAGTGGAAAAACTATGAAAAATAAAATTATTGAAGAAAAGATGTTTGTGTTATATAATATATTTGATAATGAAAAGTAATATTTTATAAGGAATGGTGATAATATGTATCAAAATCGTATTAGTTTAACTCCTCAAGATATTTTAGATAAAGAGTTTAAGGTTGATGTTCGTGGATTCAATTTAAAAGAAGTTGATCAATTCTTAGATGTAATTATTGGTGACTATGAAGAATTCGCAAAAATAATTCGTGAAAAAGATGCTGAAAAAGAAGAATTATTAGAGGAAATAACAAAGTTAAAACAAGAGATTCGTAATTTAGAGACGAATATTGAGATTGCTAAAAGTGGAAGTACAGAGAGAAAAGAAGTAACTAATGTTGATATAATGAAACGTCTTTCGCAATTAGAAAAGATTGTTTATGGAAAAGAAGAACAACAATAAAATATAAAGATACTTTGACAAACGCGCTATTTTTATAATGGTGAGGAAAGTCCTTGCTCACACAGTCTGTGATGATTGTAGTGTTCGTGCTAGAGGAATATACTAACTCTAGGTAGCTATTTAATAGTTAACGGCGATGAACGTACCTAAGTCTTTGATAGGGTATTATTAATTGTAAAGTGCCACAGTGACGAATTCTTTTAGAAATGAAAGAGTGAAACGCGGTAAACCCCACGAGTGAGAAATCCAAATTTGGTAGGAGAGCTTTAACGAAGGAAACGAACGGAGTTAGAGACTGGTAACAGTAGATAAATGTTTGTCGCTCGAAAGAGTACAGAATGAGGCTTATAAAGTATTTTTATTTGATATGAGGTGTTATTTTGAAAGAACTTGGAGAATACTTAAAAGAAAAACGCGAAGAGATGGGGGTTGGGCTTGAAGAAGCAGCCGAAGACTTAAATCTTAATAGCGATGATGTTGAAAATATTGAAGAAGGTAATACAAGAGCTTTTAAAGATATGTTAGAACTTAAAGGTATAATTAAAGAATATGCTAAATATTTAGGACTTGATCCAGAAAAAGTTGTTGATGAATTTAATGATTTTTTATTTGAACACACTTCAAGAATTTCTTTGGAAGATATATTGAATGCTAAACAACAACGTGAAGAAGAGGAAAAGAAAGTATATTCTCCTTATACTAAGATAAGAAAGAGAAGTATTAATTTTGATAGGTTGATGAAACTAAGACCCCTTTTGATTGAAATAATAATCTTTTTAATTTTACTACTTGTGGCTTTTATTTATCTTAGAAGTGTTAGTGAAAATAAACCTAATAATCGTAATAGTGAATTGATGGGATTGCGAGGTGAAGAAATTGAACTTGCCTAATAAATTGACAATTTCTAGATTAATTTTAAGTGTTGTAATCATATTTGTGTTATTATTTCCTTTTTATTTAATTAATGTCCATTTAGAACCAGTTATCATTGGCGGAATAAGATGTGAAATAAAATATTTTATAGCTGGAGGACTTTTTGTCATCGCAAGTATTACAGACTTTCTTGATGGGATGATTGCTCGTAAATATAAGATGATTACCAATACGGGAAAGATGTTAGATGCCATAGCTGATAAAGTATTAGTTGATTCCGTTTTAATTATCCTTGCTAGTCAAGGAATGATTGATACAATTATTCCTGTTGTTGTAATACTACGTGATATTGTTGTCAATGCTATTCAAATGGAAGCTGCAAGTAAAGGTGTCGTCATTGCTGCTATCAAATCAGGAAAGTGGAAAACAGCGTCTTTGATGGTTGGTTTAGTATTGGTTTTTTGTTATAATTTACCATTTGAAATGTGGAATTTACAAGTTGCTGATTTCCTAATGTATTTCGCAACGATTATGTCACTAATATCAATGTTCCAATATTATTTTATGAATCGAAAACTAATTTTTAGTGATAATGAAAAAAAGTAAATTTAATATAAAAATGTAAGAAAATGACTTTTTTTAAAAGAGAAAAGTCTTTTTTTTATTGATTTTACAACGAAAAATATTATTTTAAACATTTGTTCGAAAAATGCTTGCTTTTTAAAAAAATATATTGTATTATTAAGATGTAAGCAAAGAAAATTGGAGGTATTATTGATGGCAAAATCAGAAAAAGATAAAACTTTAGATCAAGTTTTAGCGGATATAGAAAAACAATTTGGTAAAGGATCTATAATGAAACTTGGTGAGAGTAAGCACATGGAAGTAGAAGTTGTTTCTAGTGGATCTTTAGCTCTTGACTTAGCACTTGGAGTTGGGGGTTATCCAAAAGGAAGAATAATTGAGATATATGGACCTGAATCAAGTGGTAAGACAACATTTGCTCTTCATGCAATTGCGGAAGCACAAAAGAATGGGGGACGTGCTGCTTTTCGG
>CANQWJ010000098.1 GCA_947627525.1 uncultured Bacilli bacterium | reverse complement strand
AAGTAGGAATTTTTTCCAAGTTATCATTTATTATGATGACATCACTAGAGTCAGCAGCAATATCGGTTCCACTATTGACACTAACACCAATGGTAGCGCTAGCAAGAGATGGCGCATCATTTATACCATCACCTACCATCATAACTTTTTTACCTTCCGAAATTAAATCTTTAATCGTTTTTGTCTTCTCTTTAGGTAAGACATTTGCAATAACCTTTTTAATGTTTAGATATGAAGCAATAATATTAGCTGTCTTTTCATTGTCCCCTGTTAACATAATAACTTCTTTACCCATTTTTTGTAGACGTGATACTGCTCTTTTAGCACTATCTCTTACAATATCATTGACACCAATTAAACCAATAACTTTTTTATTCTCAATGACATAAATGATACTATTGCCATCTTTAGATAGAGTTTCTTCATCTTGCAAATCTACTTTTATTTTTAATTTATTTAATATCTTTCTATTACCAACTAAGATTTCTTTTTTGTTTACAGTTGCCCTTAGTCCTAATCCAGATAAGTTTTCAAAATTACTAACATCACTAAGTTTTAATTTTTTATCAGTTGCATAGCTAATAAAAGCTTTCGCAATTGGATGCGTTGTATTCTTTTCAACACTAGCAACCAAAGCAATAAGTTCATCATCACTATATTTACTATAATTAAAGATTTTAGATATTTTTAAATTACCATATGTCAAAGTTCCTGTTTTATCAAAAACGACAACGTCAACTTTATGAGCATTTTCCAAAGTAGTACTATTCTTTACTAAAAGTCCATTTTTAGCACAAGAACCTTCACTCACAACGATAGCAAGTGGTGTTGCAAGACCCAAAGCACAAGGACAAGCAACAACTAAAACAGTGACAAATGATATGATTGCTTCACTAAATGGATGTCCTAAAAGAAGATAACCAACAAAAGTCAAAACAGCAATCAAAATAATACTAGGTACAAAATAACCACTAACGATGTCCGCAAGACGTTGAATAGGCGCTTTAGTATTAGTTGCTTCAACAACTAAATGAACGATTTCGGAAATGGTTGAATCTTTTCCAATGCGCTCTGCTTCATATTCAATATAACCATCAAGGACAATACTTCCTGCGACAACCTTGTCCCCTTTACCCTTTTTACTAGGAATTGATTCACCCGTAATAAATGCTTCATCAACATGTGTTTCTCCTTTAACAATAACCCCATCAACGGCGACCTTCATTCCGGCTTTACATATTAAAATATCTTTCTTTTTAACTTCGTCGATAGTTACTTCCTTTTCACCATCTTTTACTTTTAAAAGCGCCATACTAGGAGTAATTTGAACTAATTCTTGCAAAGCTTCTTTAGTTTTCTCTTTACTTCTTCCATCAATATAACGTCCTAATTTAATAAAGAAAATAATAATGGCACAAGATTCAAAATAGAGATTTTCAACATAAAACATTGGTCTATTATTGAGTAAAATCATAATCATACTATATAGACTATAAAAGAAACTAGCAAACACTCCAAGTGAAACTAAAGTATCCATATTTGGCGTTTTATGAAGAAGATTTTTAATGCCACTCTTAAAGATATCAAAACCAAAAACTAAGAAAGGAATAACTAAAATAAACAGTGTTACGGCATAATTAACAGAATATTTCATCATATCTAAAAAAGGAATAACTGGTAAACGAAGCATATCAGCCATGGAAACATATAAAACAACACAAGCAAGAATACCAAAAGCAATTAAAGTTTTTGTTTTTCTTTGACTCTTTTTTTCTTCTTTACCATCAAAAATTCCAAGACTTTCAAAACCAGCTTCTGAAACAAAGCGTTCTAAATCAGCAATTGTTAAAGATTCATCATATTCAATCAAAGCTTGGGCTAAAACAAGATTGACACTTGCTTTTTCAACACCCTTTTGTTTATTTAAATATTTTTCTAATCCTGAAGAACAGGCACTACAACTCATACCATCAATTTTTAAAATAACTTTTTTCATAATTCACCTCTAATAGTATAATACACAAATTAAAAATTAATATTATTAATCCAATTTACTAATTAAATCCATTACTTCATCAATTATTTCTAACTTATCATTTTTTATATCATTAACGACACAAGTTTCTAAATGATTTTTTAGAATTCTGGATCCTAAACTTTTTAAAGATTGATCAACAGCCGATATTTGTATTAATAAATCGCCACAATAACGATCATTATCAACCATACTAATTAAACCACGAACTTGGCCCTCTATTATTTTAAGTCTTCGCATTAAATATTTCTTTTCCACTTCACTTCTTTTTTTAGTTTTTTCCATATCCATCACCAAATAAATTATAATACTCCCAGGGGGTATAGTCAATAATAAAAAAAGACAAATCAATTGATTTAATTATGATTTGTCATTACTGTTTAACATAATAAGTTGGTTGAATAATTTTCATAAGTTTTTTGGTAGCATCTTCAATTGAACAATCAGTCAATTTAGTAGCACCAGAAAATTGGTTTCCACCACCCTCTAGTTGTTGCATAACAGAACCAACATCTATTTTTTCTTTTGATCTAGCACTTATTGATATGATGTGATCACCAACATTACCGACAACAAAAGAAGCATCAACTTTATATTTTAGTAAGTAGTCTGCTGCCTTAGCAAGTTCTTCACGCGTGTATTCAGTATCTTCTGAAGCACTAACAGTTGCGACACTAAAACTAGTCATTTTAGCTCTACTAACTAATTCTTGAACACGTCTATCACTTATAAAGTCCTCTGTAAATAAGTCCGTGACAACATTCAAATTAGCTCCACTTTCCATGAGTTTTGCGACAACATGCATCGTCTCAGATGAAGCATTTTTACTCAATTTATTTGTATCAAGGTAAATTCCCGCCAATAAATAATTGGCTACTTCAGGGGGTAATTTAATTTTATGTAAACCAATTAACTTTGTAACTATTTCTGAAGCACTAGATATACTTGGATCAATGAATTTAATTTCGGCCGGAATCGTTTTATCATCTTCAGCATGATGATCAATTATAATAACTCGTTCTTTTGAAGGTAACTTATCATTAAGACTGATTAAATAAGTCTTATTGACGTCAGTTAATACGAATAATTCGCCTTCTTTTTCTTCTTCTAAATATTTTTCACGATTAATAATCGTAAAATCTTTTCTGGCCTCATCCATTATCAATTGAACGCCATGATCTATTTTATAGATTGGATCATCAACAACAATGACTGATGGCCTTTTTAGTTTTCTCGTTATTAAAGATAAACCTATTGCTGAGCCAATAGCGTCAAAATCGACGTTATTATGAGGAACAATGACAACTCTTTCTGATTCAAGTATCTTTTGTTCCATATTTACTTTTAGGTTTTTTATATTTTCCATACCCTCTCCTATTGATATATTATATCAATCTAAGTTTAATAATATTAAACTTAATCATTATTATAGAACTTTTTATTTTTTTGTCAAATTGGCATCTAAATCATAATTCCATAAACCCAATTGACCCTTTACGTAAATGGGTTCTATTTCTTGAACATCGTCTATTTTAAAACCATAGATGTCCTCTTTAGTATGAAGATTGTGATAGACATTGGAATCTTTTTCTAATAAATCTTTTCGCATCTTGTCATCAACAAAAAGACAGTCTGTAATAGTTGCTTTCGCAATGATACACCCTCTTGGGTATTCTAAATTTAAATGTGCAAAGCGCTTCATTGCTGTTTTATCAATTCCTTTACCAGCATGAATTAAAACTTCCCCACGATAGTTTGTCTTCCAAGTACGAAATTCATATTTTTTTAACTTTTTGGCTATTAGACTTGCCCATGGCTGTTTGATTGTTATTACTTTCATAATCAACTTCTCCATTCAAGTATTTGGTTAAATAACGAGACCATTCAGGTTCACGTTCTTCATCAAATAAACTATATAAAAATTGAACGACTGTATTGTGACGTTTTAAGGCTTCTTCTTTTCCTGGACCAGTAAGCATCATATCTTTTAACTTTAAAATTTTTTCAAAGATGTGACAAACACTACTACTTGCTGGTTTACTCATATATTCTTCTTGACTCATGTTGAGATTAGGAAAAGCATCACGATCAAAGAAAGGTCGATTATGTTTAGTACTATAAGCATATACTCTTAGTATTCCGTTAGCCCCTAGTCCATCACACATATCAGCATCAGATACAATCATACCCTCTAAAATAGTTGGGCGAATACCTTTTAAAGACTTACTATAACCAAACGAATTTAAAGTTTGAATGATTTTCTTTTTCCTTACATCATCTACTCCTACTTTATCCATAATCATTTTAGCATTTGTTAATTTTGTAGAATTTTCTTTACCAACTAATTTATAGTCATCAACATCGTGTAATAGAGCAATTAAAACAACTAATTCTTTATCGACAACAACATCCATTTTTTCCGCAAACTCTAATGATAAAGATAGAACTCTATCAATGTGTTCAATATTGTGTCCAGAATGATCTTCACCTAAAATTTTAATAACTTCTTTTCTTACTTCTTCAATCATAGTATCCCCCAGTAATAGTCATAATAAAATTATAGCATAAAAAAAACTATTGAAGTTCAATAGTTAATTAATTATTTCTTTAGACTTAATAAATACTCTTTAAACTCTTTATAATAAGATTTATAAGCTAAAACATAAGAAATCAAAGTAAAAGTAGCTACTATTACTAAAGGTATTATTAGTCCCATCATAAAAAATGGCTTAAAGCAATCACACTCTAATAAAAAGTATAATAGAAGTGTTTGAATTGTTAGTTCAACTGTTATTAACATACCAACAAATGGTATGACAAAATAAATCCAAACTACTCTTTTTCCATATGCCGTTTTATAAAAGTCTTTCTTTTTACTTTTCAATTCCTTAGTCGATAATTTATAAATATTCATAAAATTCTCCCTTTCACATATAATATAATTATATAATACATATTAGAGTAAGCACCAAGTCAATAAAATATATTAAAAAAAATTTATTGTACATTTTTGTTGACAACTAAAATATTTATGTTATAATTAAAAATGTCTACTGGTGCAGATGTAGTTTAATGGTAGAACCTTAGCCTTCCAAGCTAACTGCGTGGGTCCGATTCCCATCATCTGCTCCAAAAGGTAAAATCGTCGCACCAAGCGATGTTAATGATTAAATCAACGCAAGTTGATTTTTTTGTTGCTATTGCAAAGAAAGGGTGTGATGTGGTATGATTAAAATCGTAAAAAAGAAAATCAATATGAGTGATGAACTCAAAGCCAAAATTAAATGGTCTTGCAATTTTA
>CANQWJ010000097.1 GCA_947627525.1 uncultured Bacilli bacterium | reverse complement strand
CAATTAACATTTTTACTATATCATATCATTTTAATTTTTTTATTTTTTTGGTCTCACATCATTTACAACTACACAACCAGAATTAATTGTAACCGTTACATCTTTACCCATAGTAGTACTAATAGCAGTACCATTAGTAGATTTAATTGTTCCACCATTTAAAGTTAATGTATCTTTTACACTAACGGCTTCTCCTATAGGATCACTAGATTCGACAGTAGCACCATTTTGAATGTCAACAGTACCAGATACAATGTTAATTCCATAAGTTCTTCCATTATTTGATCTAGCTGTCATTGATACTTTAGCAGTACCATTCATCACTAAACTAGATTCACCTTCTACGGAAATTCCAACCATACCTTTACCATTATTAGCAACTGTACCACTAATAAATGTTAATTTTGCATGGTCTAGCAATCTAATAATTTTAGAATTTACTGCTGTATCTTTTGTTTGAATTTTTCCATTTGATCCACTATCCTTGATTGTTACTTCTACTCCTTGTCCTGTAATCGTAAGCAAAGAATACTTGTCAGCTGCAGATGCAGATCCTTCATAAGTCTGTCCATTTAAATCAATAGTAATTGATTTTTTAATAGTAAGAGCCTCAGCATTTGTGATACTTTGTGTCAATTTAATCACATCTCCGTCGGTAGCACTATTAACATAACTCTTGAAGTTTTCAAAAGTACTTGCTGATTTTTCTTCATCTGCCGAAACACTTAATGCTGGTACGAATAGTATACTTGCTATTATTGCGAATATCATTAATTTCAATTTTTTCATATTATCATCTTCCTTTCTTATATAACTTCATAATCATAAGTTGTTAAGGCTTTCTCCTTTCTTAAATATTTCAAACATATAATACATCCCCCCCCCCGGGTTAATGTCAAGATTTTTTTAATATTTTTTCGAGACATTTTTCGACATACATATATAACTAATATTTTATTATATATATTAAAAAAAAGAAACAGAATTAATTTAATTTTCTGTTTCTTTATTTAGTGTAATAATTAAATATTTATTTTTATATTTTTGACTACAAGTTATTAAGAAGAGATAATCTTCATCAGTACAAGTCATTATGGAAACTGATTCTCTTTTATTCAAATATTCAATTTTAGAAACTCTATAGACATATTTAACTTTTTGGTAATGCAAATAGGCTTCATCTTGTACTTGAAGTTTAACTAAATCATTGAAAAATGATTTACTACCATTACCAGAATGAGCTGCAATGTAGATATTACCTTTTTCATTGGGATAAACAGATTCTTTTAAGATTGTGACGTTCTTATCAATGTTATTATCTTTATCCTCTTTTTTTAAAATCCCTTTTCGCAAATTTATTTTAGGAATATCTAAAATAATTTCATAGTTAATAACTTTTTTAGGTGTTTCTTCTTCTTTTATATTAGGTGTTCCTGTTTCTTCTTTAAAAAGATAATTAATACTCTCATTCTCTATTTTCATTTCATCTTTTATCTTTAAAGCATCTACTTCTGTTTTAATAACAAAGGAAAAAGTAATGATACACAAAGTAAAAATAATTAATTCAAGATAACTACTTCGCATATTTTAATTTCCAACAAAGAAGGGTAATACATCCAAGCATTGAAGAAATAAACAAATTATTATAGTTATAATCATAAGTATCTGGCAATTTTAAATCATTTAAATAATATTCCATAACATCAGGTGCATTTTCATCAACAACGATCTCAAAATCATCAACTTTAGCATAACCTGCCGTCGTATTCTTTTGTTTTACAACATATTTACCATATGGTAGTTCTAATTCTATTTCTCCATATTCATTAGTTGTTACTTCACAATAGACTTGATCATTACTATCAATAATTTGAAAAGTTATATTTTCTTCGACCAATTTCTTATTATTTTCAGCTTGAAAATACTTATGAAGGCGAATTTTTTTCTTAATTATCTCATTAGTTAAAACTAATTCTATTGTTTTATTATTACTATCTATTGTTACTTCATATTCTTTGTCATCAAGAATGTATCCTTGTCCACTTTCCTTTTCTTTAATAGTGTATTTGCCATATTTTAAATCTTTTAAAATTCCTGTATTATCTTCACCTATTGTTATTTCACCAACAACGTCACCATTTTCATTTCTAACTTCAAATATTGTCCCAATTAATTTACCTTCACCCGAAGGAGTAATACTATTAGTATCAGCATCTTGTTTAACTATTTTGATAGAACCACTATCAATACTAATATTTAGACTACTATTAATACTTGTATAACTTCCAACTGATAAAACATTTTGATAACTATCACTGACATACACAATAGGGACTGTTTTATAAGTAGTATCCTTTTTCACTAATTCAATATCAATATTTTGAATTGTATCTTTACTATTAATTATTAAATTATTGCCATCTATTTTAGCATCTAGTCCATTACTATTAGAAATTTTATAATTACTTAAAACTTCATTTTCATCTTTTAAAGTGAGTGTTGTAGATATTGACATATCTATATTATCGCCATCGAAAGATGGTTTCTTATCATGATTTTTGACTAATTTTTCTATCTCTTCCATTTCCTTGGTATATTTAGTTACTTTCTTTCCTTCATAGGTATCAGTCCAATAAAAAGTAGCATTTTTATCAATTGTTTTCCATATCATTATTTGGGTAATAGGATACCATTTATCAGCACTATGATCAATATCATCTTTCTTATAATTATAACCATAATAAGCTAGCAAACTAACTCTTTTCCATACGCTTTTAGACATGCTTAAAACTTTTTCGTAGTTGGTATCATATCCTTTATAATTAGTGTTTTCAGCCATATTGACAAATGGTTCAATACAATAAACTACTTTATTATCAGACGAACGCCTCTTAAACTTTGCCTGACGATACTCCGTTTTACCATTCTTAACTTTGGCATAACTTATTCCCTCAATAACATCTGAAATATAAAACTTATCAGAATAACTACTAGCATAAACATCAATCTTTAACCCCATAAATATCGATAAAATTAATATCATCAATAGTATTTTTCTCTTCATAGACCTCCTTTTATTACCATCAATAATATAATTACCCCTATCTTTTTAATTTCCTACAAAAAAAGAGAATTTCTTCTCTTCTTAATTTTGATTATATATTATTAGTTGATGTTGACTTCGAGTACATGCGACATAGTATAAATATTTTTCTTTTTCCTTATACTTATTCATTTTATCAGTATAAATGATAACAGAATCAAACTCTAAACCTTTCGCTACATAAGAAGGAATGACAACCATCTCTTTATTAAATCCTACAGAATTAGAATTCAATAATGATAAATTTTCAACATCAGGTTTTAATAAATCATAGATGTATTCGCTCTCTTCATCAGTCTTTGTAATAATCGCAATACTCTTACTACTCTTTTGTAAATGTTTGATATCTTTTAACATGTTCTCTTTTAAATCAATATCATTTCTAAATAGAACCGGAATATTATTCGATCTTCTAATCGCCGAAACATAATTCAAACCTAATATTTTATTAGTATGTTCAATAATTTCTGGTGAAGAACGATAAGTCTTTTTTAATTCTAAGTAGCGCACACTCGTTTTGAAAACATCATTTAAAGTCTCTAAAGTATCGTATTTATAATATGGATTTATCGTTTGATTAACATCTCCTAAAATTGTAAAATTAGCCTTTTTAAAGATATTTCTAATTATGATATATTGTAGTTTTGAATAATCTTGGGCTTCATCAATAACTACTTGTTCAATTAGTCCACGATAGTCAAAACCTTGTAATAAGGACTTTAAATAGACAAAGAGGCAAGCATCTTCATAACTAATTACTCTTTCTTTTCCTATTCTTTCAATTTCTTCTTGAGTAATACTTCCTTGATAACTATCTATAAAGAACTTACTCTTGAAAAAGTCCATATATATTTCTTTAAAATCAAGATTTATATTTAAGATTTTATTTAATTGTGACTTAATACTTCTTGCTTTTGACTTATTACCATTGTAATAATTATCAGATAATTTCTCGCTAATTAAGTTAAGTCGTTCTAAAAGAAGCATTTTACTATATCTATCTTTTAACATATAATCTAATTCTTCTTTGGTAATAGAATAATCTTTATTATCAATTCCTTCAACAAAACAAATTCTTTTTAATAAATCTTTAACGTAGTTGTTCAAGTCATCAATTGCTTGATCACTCTGTTTATATCTTACTAATTCTTCATTTTTTTCAGTATATTTATAATATCTTTCAATAAAACTTGTAAATGATTCAACGCTCTTATATTCTTGGGTATAGGTCGTTAAAAAATCATGGAAAGTTGTTTGCATCGTGTTCTCTTCACCAAGTTCTGGTAAAACATTGGAAATATATTCAGAAAAGATTTTATTTGGTGAAAAGATTAAAACGTTATTTGAACTCAAATTAGGAATCTTATATAACAGAAAGGCAATACGATGAAGGGCAACCGATGTCTTACCACTACCAGCAATTCCTTGAACAATTAAATTTTTATCATCAGCATTACGAATAACAGCATTTTGTTCTTTTTGAATAGTATTAACGATGTTTTTCATTTTATCACTTGATGAAGTTGCTAAAACTTCTTGTAATAGTTCATCATCTATACTTAAATTGTTATCAAAAATATGAACTATTTTGCCATCTTTAATGTTGAATTGACGCTTATTAGTAATTCTTCCTTCAACATATCCGCCAGGTGCTTGATATTTCGCAGGACCAACTTCATAATCATAAAACATTGAACAGATTGGTGAACGCCAGTCATTGACTAAATAAATGTCATTTTCTTCATCTTCAACATAGGTTATACCAATATAAATTTTATTTGTTTCTTCTTCATCTTCAAAAGTAATTGATGCAAAATAAGGATTATCTTGAATGCGATATAATTTATTTAAGTACTTACCTTTATTTTGCATGAGCATAACTTCTGTATCGTTTGAAAGAACCATGTTTTTCATTTCTGTTGGATCCATATCAGCTTTACTATCCCAAATGAATTTTTGGAATTCCTGGACTTTATCTTCACGTTCATACAGTTCTTGTCCCAACTTTGAAATTTTTTCACGAATTACATCAATCGTAATTCCCAAGTAAATTTTTTCTTGTTGTAATTCTTTTTCACTTAGATTCATACATACCTCCCTTACACACAAAAAAGCGAACTTTTAATAAAATAAGTCCGTCAATTTTTTAACAAGCTATAAAATACAACTGTAACAAAAACTATACACCAAAATTTTTGTTTTGTCCACTACTAAATTGCTTTTGTTTATTTTGATAACGATATTCGAATTGATATAAAGTTTTGATTTGGATATTCGAATTAACTAAAATAACCCATA
>CANQWJ010000096.1 GCA_947627525.1 uncultured Bacilli bacterium | reverse complement strand
GGGGTTAATCAAAAGTCATCTTCGCAGTTGTGAAGTAGAGCGTATCGCCATTGGCTGTACGGGTGTTAAAAGAACGACGGGGCAACATCCTGGAGGTATCGTCGTTGTTCCAAGCTATCGTGATGTCTTTGACTTTACACCATTCCAATATCCAGCGAATGACCCAACCGTTCCTTGGCGTACAACACACTTTGATTATCATGCTATCGACCAAGATTTGTTAAAACTTGATATTCTAGGACATGACGATCCAACGGTATTACGTCTTCTCCAAGACTTGAGTAAAAAAGAAATAGAAAAAGGAAAAGATAAAAAAGATTTTCCTATCAATAGTAAAGGTGAAGTTGATGTAACTTGCATACCACTTGATGATAAGGATACGATGAGTATTTTTACGTCACCTAGCATTTTAGGTGTTAGTGAAGAAAAAATATTGTGTCCAACAGGTACCTTAGGTATTCCTGAATTTGGAACAAAATTCGTCATTCAAATGTTAGTTGATACTAAACCAAAAACTTTTGCGGAACTTGTAAAGATATCTGGTCTATCACATGGAACTGACGTTTGGCTTGGTAATGCCCAAGATTTAATCGTTAACAATGTTGTTCCATTCAAAGATGTTATTGGTTGTCGTGATGATATTATGGTTTATTTGAGTTATCATGGCGTTGAACCACTAAAAGCCTTTAAGATAATGGAATTTGTTCGTAAAGGAAAGGCCAGTAAAGAACCAGAAGATTGGGAAAAATGGAAACAAGTTATGGTGGATGCGAAAATAGAACCTTGGTTCATTGACTCTTGTCAAAAAATTAAGTATATGTTCCCTAAAGCCCATGCCGTTGCTTATGTAACAAGTGCTTACCGCATTGCTTGGTATAAGGTTCATCAACCACTTCTTTATTACGCTGCTTATTTTTCAATAAGATGTACTGCGTTTGATATTGATGTCATGACAAGAGGATATGATGCCATTCGTAATAAAATATTAGAAATTGAAGAAAAAGGAAATAGTGCATCTAATAAAGAAAAAGAAATTTATGATGTTTTACAAGTTTGTTTAGAGGCATCAGCTCGTGGTCTAAAATTCAAAACAGTAGATATCAATAAGAGTCATAGTAATTATTTCTTAATTGATGAAGAGGAAGAAAACACTTTAATTATTCCATTTAGTGCTTTAGATGGCTTAGGTGATAACGTCGCAACTACTATTGTTGAAGAACGTCAGAAAATGCCATTTATGAGTATTGAAGACTTACAAAAGCGTGGTCATATTTCTAAAACAATTATTGATAGAATGCAAGTTATGGGTGTTTTAGATGATATGGGTGCGTCAAATCAATTAAGTTTATTTTAGAAGTAATGAAAGTTACTTCTTTTTTTCTTGAAAAATATGCTATAATTAAAATAGGTGATAGTATGGATGATTTAATTGAACTAGCAACTTATAATGATGATGACTATGGCTTAGTCGTTCAATGTTTAGATAATGAAGAAAATAGTTGCTTTTATTCATTGGAAATAAAAAATAATGGTGAAAAAGTTTATACTAAATTTGATGGCGAAATAAGTCGTCTTTTAGAAGAAAAGTACTCTAATCAAGAAGGGGATGTAGATTATGAAGGATAATCTTGTTACGGATAACACATTTACTTTAACACCAGTATTACATGATGAATTATTTGCATTTGTTGAAACTTTATATATCTTAGAAAAGACTTGTGATAGTGATAAATCTAAATTAACTAGAGACATGTATCGTAATAACATAATTAAGTATTTTAAGAATGTCCCTAACTTGGATGAAGAAATAGATAAGATGCTTGAAGAGTTAAGAGAAAAAGATAAATCACCTAAAAAAGAGAGTAGTGAGGAAACTAAAGATGCTCCTAAAAAAGATGAAATTTTAGAGCAAGTTATAAATGATGGTGAGAAAGCAGCTCATGATGCTCTTTATGGTCAAAAACAGGATGATGATAAAAAAAATGAAAATATTAAATATAACTTAACTTCGAAATTTATTCATAGTGATGTAACTGGTGAAATTTATGATCAAAGAAATTTATCAGTTTATAAAAAAGCTGTTAACATTGCTAGATCAACAGGTGAAATGGTTGATTTGGAAGATAAAGAAATAGTAGAAGCGCGTCATTCTTGTGCTGATAATTATATATCTAATTTACCTGAATCATCTGTTACTAGATTACAAAGATTATATGGTGATGACTGGAAAAAAGTAATAAGAGATGCTTATGAGTCAGGATTTAAGATAGGGACAAAAGTTTGTGTGGAACAAGCAACTAAAGAAGGAACAGCTCTTCGTGAAAAAGATGAAGAAATAATCTCTAAAAAAGAACCTTTTCCAACTAGTAAAGCCAAAGTTGATTTAGAAGAATTGAAATTCTGTTATGAAGGATTTAGTATTCATAAAAAGGATAAGGGCTTTGAAGTCGTTGATAAAGATGGGAAAGTTATCAATAATCCAAGAACGAGAAATATGGTTATGTTTGCTAATCAATGGGTAGCTGCAAGTAAAGAAATTGCTTTCAGTGAAACAGGTGAACAATTATATTCTTTAATTCAAAGTCAAGCCCAAAAAGATTTAGAGCAAAAAGGTATTATTGATGTTGATAACTTACAAAGTTATGCAAATGATTTAGGAGATAAGGGAACGGACTTTTCTAAAATAACAACTTTCTTATTCAAAAATGATACTAAGACAAGATTTATGGACAGTTATTTTAGAATGCAAACACCAAAAGCAATTCCTTATCCACCAGTATCAAAAGATAGTGAAGAAGAAAAGACTTCTTCTAAATAGTTAAAAAATAGTTATTATTTAACTATTTTTTATTTGTGATTAATTTTTTGTAGTATAATATAAGACAAAAGGAGGTTTGTTATGAACAATCAAGATTTAGTTACAGAAATTAGACAAAAAATAGACATTGTTGATTTGATTAGTGAATACATTCCTCTTATTCAAAAGGGTAAAAACTATTTTGGGGTTTGCCCTTTTCATAATGATACTAATCCATCGATGAGTGTTAGTCGTGAGAAACAAATTTATAAATGTTTTTCTTGTGGTGCTAGTGGTAACGTCTTTACTTTTTTGATGGACTATGATCATATTGATTTTAAAGAAGCCATTAAAATATTAGGTGAAAAAGCGGGAGTTGAAGTAAAGGGTATTAAGCTTAATCCTAAAACAACAAAATTTGATCGCTTTTATGAGATGTACGATATTGCCAACAAATATTATCAAAATAATTTAAATTCCAAAGAAGGTTTATTAGCTAAAAAGTATTTATCTTCGAGAAAGATAGATGATGATCTCATCAAAGAATTTGGAATAGGATTATCTCTTGATAAAAGTAATGCCGTTACAACGATTCTAACGAGTAAAGATTACAGCATGAAAGAAATAGAACAATTTGGTTTAGCTAGTAATAATCACGATATTTACATTAATCGTATCATGTTTCCTCTTCATGATATAAGTGGTCATATTGTTGGTTTCAGTGGTCGTATTTATGATGATTCTGATAAGAATAAATATATGAATACCAAGGAAACCATTATCTTTAAAAAAGGGGAATGTCTCTATAATTATCACATTGCTCGTGATTATTGTCGCAAACTGAAGTTTGTCATCATCGTTGAAGGGTTTATGGATGCGATAAGACTTAGTCAAATTGGTTATAAAAATGTCATTGCTTTAATGGGGACCGCAATGACCGAAGAACAAATCCAATTAATTAAAAAATTATCAAATAATGTTTATTTATCACTTGATGGTGATGAAGCAGGACAAAGAGCTACTTTAACTAATGGGGAACAACTAGTTAAACAAGGATTAAATGTTAAAGTAATTGGTCTACCTCACGATAAAAAAGAACATGATCCTGATGAATACATTATAAAGTATGGAAAAGATAGTTATACTAATCTTATTGAAAGTGCCTTAAACTATAGTGATTTTAAAATTAATTTCTTAAAAATTGGTGTTAATTTTAACAGCGATTTAGAGTTATCAACCTATATTGATTCCGTCATTAAAGAAGTCAGTACGATTAAAGATGAAATTAGAAGAGAAATAATTCTTAAAAAACTTGCAATTGAAGTAAATTTAAGTTATAATACACTGGAAAAACGATTAAATGAGTATTTGGAGTTTCAAAAAGTTGTAAACGTTGAGGAAACTGCTAAACCTAAGGTGGATGTACCTAAAAAGAAAGTTAGTAAATATGAGAAAGCAGCTTATTTCCTCATTTATGGTATGGTTAATGATGGACAAGTAATCAAACTTGTTGAAAAAGAAGATGTTCACTTTCCAACTAAGGAATTGCGTTATTTAGCTAGTGAGATATGCTATTATTACCATAAGTATGGTTCAATTACAATGGCTGATTTTTATACTTATTTAAATGATAAAGAAGAGTTGTTAGTAGTCTATAACTACATTATGAGTTTTCAATATAATGATGAGATAAATTACAAAGCAATAGATGACTATATTGGAGTCATTAGAGAATATAATTTGAGGCAAGAAATAAAACGCCTAAGTGATTTGGTCAAAAAAGAAAATGATCCAATTGAAAAAGCCAAGATTGCTGAAAAGATAAGACTACTCAAAATAGGGGAGTGAAAATAATGGAAGAGATAAAAACAATTGAAGATCGTAAAAAATCACTATTAAAAAAGGGAAAAGAAAATGGTTATATTACTTATGAAGAGTTAGCTGAAGAATTAAAGGGATTAGATGTAGATAGTGATACCCTAGACGATTTATACAATTTGTTAGTTGAAAATAACATTGAAGTAGTGTCAGAAACAGCTGATAATTCTACTGATGATGAAGATCCTAGTAACTTGATTGTTGAAGATTTGACAATGAGTAAGGATATTAAAATAAATGACCCCGTTAGAATGTATTTAAAAGAAATAGGTCGTATTAACTTACTTACAACTGATGAAGAATTTGAATATGCTAAACTTGCTGAACAAGGAGACGAGTATGCTAAAAAGATGTTAGCGGAATCTAACCTTCGTCTTGTTGTCAGTATTGCTAAACGTTATGTTGGACGTGGAATGTTATTTCTTGATTTGATTCAAGAAGGTAACATTGGTCTTATGAAAGCCGTTGATAAATTTGATCCAACGAAAGGATATAAATTTTCAACTTATGCTACTTGGTGGATCCGTCAAGCAATAACACGTGCTATTGCTGATCAAGCAAGAACGATTCGTATTCCTGTTCACATGGTTGAAACAATCAATAAACTTGCTCGTGTTCAAAGACAATTGACACAAGAATTGAATCGTGAGCCAAGTGAAGAAGAAATAGCTAAAAAATTAGGAGTAACTGTTGATAAGGTACGTGAAGTTTATAAAATATCACAAGATC
>CANQWJ010000095.1 GCA_947627525.1 uncultured Bacilli bacterium | reverse complement strand
TAATCTCACGAATGCCCTTATAATAAGGGAAAAATTTGATTGTAGTTATGAGTACAACAAAAGGGCATACCCCGTAACTGGTATTAATCCAACAACAACCGCTAAATTCATAACCGCTTGAATTAAAATTTGAAAAGTCATTCCAAAAGTTAAATATTTAGCAAACAAATTTTTACTATTTAAAGCAATTTTAATACCACAATAAAGTATAAAAATAAAGAAAGCACTAACTATTAAAATTCCAACTATTCCTAATTCCTCACTTATGATAGAGAAAATAAAATCCGTTTGCGGTTCTGGTAAATAAAAGTGTTTCTGTCGCGAATTTAAAAATCCTAAGCCAAAAATTCCTCCTGGTCCTAAAGCATACAACGATTGAATAATTTGAAAACCGGTACCTAAAGGATCACTCCAAGGATTGATAAAAGAGATAATACGATTCATGCGATATGGTGCCATAATAATTAAACTAATTATCCCGATTACGCCAACTATACCTGCCAAAAAGAAAAATTTCATGTTGGCTCCAGCAATGAATAAAAGTGATAAAACACTTACAACAATAATCATTCCTGTTCCAAAATCAGGTTGTAACATAATCAAAAAAAAGACAATTCCTAGAATGAATAAAATAGGTAGAATTCCTTTTAAAAACTTTTTTACATTCTTATCACTATTACTTAAATATTTACTCGTCAATATTATTAAAGATAACTTCATAAATTCACTCGGTTGGATTCCTAATGGACCAATACCAAACCAACTACGACTACCATTTCTAATCGTTCCAATTCCCGGAATTAAAACAAGAATTAAAAGAATTAAACAAAAAATAAAAATAGGTGTTGCATACTGATAATATTTCCGATAATCTATCTTACTTATAATAATCATTAAAACAATTCCTATCATTAAAAATATTCCTTGTAATTTGACATAGTGAAAAGCATCATTAAATTTATATTCCGCCCAAATATAAGAAGATGAATAAATCATTATGATGCCAAAAAGAGAAAAGAGAACAACCGCTAAAAATAAATATTTATCAATATACTTATGCATATAAATCACCTTTATACATTTTATAAATGAAACAGTGATAATATGCCGTTTTAAATAAAATAAAAAACAAATCCACTTGAGATTTGTTATAACCATACACCAAAGAATATTCCAGCCATTGTAAGAATTAAACCAACTGCCCAAAACAATTTAACAATGTCTGTTTCTTTCCATCCCAACTTTTCAAAGTGATGATGAAGAGGTGTCATTAAGAATAATTTTCTTTTGAATAAATAAACCCAAATAACTTGTAAAATAACACTTAGAGTTTCAACAACAAAGACACTAGCTACAACAAGAAGAGTTACTTCACGATGGGTCAAAATAGCAACAGCACCCATGACTGCACCTAGCGCTAAGGAACCAGTATCACCCATAAATACTTTAGCGGGATAAGTATTAAAGAATAAAAATCCAATTAATGCTCCCACTAAAATAAAAGTAAAGATACCAATTTCTTCAAAACCAACCATCAAAGAAATTAAACTGAATGCAATAAAAGCAATGGCTGATAATCCTCCCGCTAATCCATCTAAACCATCAGTCAAATTAACGGCATTACTAGCACCAACTAAAATAAATAATAAGAATACGCCATAGAACCAACCCATTTCAATATTTATTCCTAATGTTGATATGTGCAAGGCCGTTGATCCACCAGTACGAATATATAAATAGAAAAATCCTAAAGCAATTAAAATTTGTAAAAATAATTTTTGAAAAGTCGTCAAACCTTCATTATTATTTTTCTTATGACTTAAAAAATCATCTAAGAAACCCAAAAAAGCATATCCAACAAAAACCAATAAAACAATCGCTAAATTAGTTGTAAATTCTATTTTACTAGTTATTAACAAGGCAAAAGTAGCTAAAAGAGTTGGAATTATAAAAATCAGTCCCCCAAAGGTTGGCGTTCCTTCTTTTTTCTTATGATTCTCACCAACAAAGACACTAATTCTTTGTCCTAATTTAAAATTACGCAATATTGGTATTAAAATAATTCCTAAAACTAACGCTCCTAAAAAACCAATCATAATAGCAAATACTGATTTCGTTAAAAGCAATATTCCGTTACCACCTGTCATTAAAATCACTCCAAATCTGCATACTAAATTATACTATACTTATATGACAAGATATATATTTTTTGAACAATTTTACAAAAATTATACATTTGTTATCAGTACTTTATCATTATTTTTTATAGTGTTTAGAAGTAAGTACTTCTTTTACAATATAAACTGGCCTTTTTTTGATTTCACTATACATTAGTTGCACATAACGGCTTAAAAAACCAATTGTTAATAGCTGAACGCCACTAAAAAAACTTAAGAAAAAGAATAACATCATCGTTGCAAGTTCTACTTTTAAAATTAATGAAACAATTAAATATATGAAAGAACCGATTACTGTTACACAACCTAAAGGCAAAGCAATTCTAAGAGGTAAAGTTGAAAAAGCTAAAATACCACTAATGGCATATTTAAACAAACTCTTTAAACTCCATTTACTACTTCCACTATTTCTTTCTTCAGCACAATATGGAATATAATGCGTATTAAATCCAACATAGGAAAAAATACCTTTCGTAAAACGATTAGTTTCTTCTAAACTTAGTATTGCTTCTCTAACTTTTTTTCGAAAAATACGAAAGTCTGATGCTCCTTCAACAAAACGAACATCAGATACTTTATTAATTAATCCATAAAAACATTTCTTTAAAAAGATTAATGTTTTTCCTTCTTTTCTCTTAGCTTGATAAGCACAAACACTATCATATTCTTCATTTTCATCAAGAAGCGTAACCATCCTTAAAAGAATTTCAGGTCGTTGTTGTAAATCAGCATCAATTATAGCTGTATATTCACCAATTGCTTCCTTTAAACCCGCGTACATAGCGGCTTCTTTTCCAAAATTTCTAGAAAAATTAATAACTTTAACGTTCTTAGCACTAGCAATAATCTCTTTCAAATTATCTAAAGTTTTATCTTTACTACCATCATTTACATAAATAATTTCATAACTACCTTTAAAATCTTTAAATACTTGGGTAAAAGTATTATAAAAAGCTAAAACATTATCTTCTTCATTATAACTTGGAACAATTACTGATAATTTCATAATTCACTTCCT
The DNA here is from genome assembly GCA_947627525.1 of uncultured Bacilli bacterium. GTDB lineage: Bacteria > Bacillota_I > Bacilli_A > RF39 > UBA660 > RUG11788. Next base: position 2,248 of record CANQWJ010000095.1, on the reverse strand, counting down.
CACTCACTTTTTCATTATAGCATACTATATAAATTTTTGGCATAAAAAAACCTCATTTCTTTGTCCAAGAAATGGGGTTCATATCAAAAGTGGCTATTTTTTCTTAACATCGTGTTCTTCAAGGAAAGAAGCATAATCTTCATATTCCGTATATCCAGCATGAACATCGATTACTTTTCCATTTTGAACTACATAAACCATTGGTGTTGAACCTAAATATGTATTTTGATCAGAAAAATGCGAATCCATATCTCTTATTTCTTCTAGTTTCTCATCATCTTCTTTACTATATGTAGAAGCTTTCGTATCATAAACCGTAATCATATCTAAGTAATTTAATTCATAGTCATATTCTTCAACAGACTTTTGAAGTGAAGGTAAGAATTTAAGACAATATGGACAATTTGATCTACCCGTAAAGACAAATCTAACCTTCTTGTCACTATCTTCAAGCATATCTTTGAAATTATCAAAACTTATTTTCTTAAACATACTTACATCATATTCGGTTGGAACATCTTCTTCACTACTACTCTCTTCACTACTACCACTATTATCACCAGAAGTACCAGTAACTCTTGATAAATCTTTATTACCACTACCACTTATTTTAGCAAATATTAAAAGAACTAAAACTAAGACAACAATTGATACTACTAATGAAGCAATTGATACTCCTCTTATAATTACCAATTCTTTTTCAAGAGGTGTTTTTTCAATATTGCTACTTTTCTTCATATCAGCAAATTCTTCATCATCAAATTCATCAATTACTACTTCTTCTTCGTCATCATCAACCTTTTTTACTTCTTTTTTAACAACTTCTTTAGGGCTCTTAGTAGCCTTATTAGAAGTTTTCTTTACTTTTTCATTTTGTTTAACCATTGTTTTACCCTCCAATAACAATATAAAACATTTATAAACATAAAGTCAATAAATAATCTAAAATTAACTTTTTTTTCATAAATATAAAAATATATATTAGATATTAATTGTTTTATGATATAATCATTATAGAATATTGGGGTGACTTTATGAATAAAAAAGGTATGTTTTATTTGTTCCTATTAGTAACAGTTTTTAATATAGATAACCCAGTTTATGCTTTTGAAATAAATACTGATAACAGTTTTGAATTCTTTGGTTATATAGCTTGTGGATTATTAATTGCTTTTGGTATTGTAATTATAATTGTTAATAAATTCAATAAAGCTGGTGGAACAGGTAAAGCTTTTTTTGAAGAAAAAGAAAAGGAAAAAAATCTTCCTGGATTAACTGAAAAAGAAAAGAAAAAAGAAAAGAAAGATAAAGAAATAGAAATAACATTTGATCCTGATTCTATTTTTAAAATATTACCTACTTTTACTAAAAATAAGTTTTTAAATGATACTTTCGAAGAATTAAAAGATAAAGTTAATAATAAAGATTTAAAAATAAGTAATAGAGTAATTGAAGATTTTAAAGAAGAAGATAATAGATATGTAATTATTACTAAATATGAATGTAAGATTAACAATGAAAGCGATAAAAATAAAAAGGAAACATATCGCGTTACTTCAATAAATAATAAAAATAATGATACTTATACTTGTCCTAACTGTGGTGGTAAAATTAAAGATGTTACGATGTTAAGATGTAAATATTGTAGTGCTATCCTACCTAATATCCAAAATAATAACAATGCTAATATATGGCAAATAGATAAGTTTGAAAAAATAAATTAAGATCTCAAAAAGAGATCTTTTTTAATTACCTAACAATAGTCTAATAGTCGATCCTTTGGCAATTCTCTCGCCTGGAGTTGGTGACTGTTCAACAACTTTTTCACCTGTACCAGTATATTCAACTTCAAACTCAAATAACATTCGGCGAGCAGTTTTAACATCAACACCAATCGTATTTGGAAGTTCAACATAAACTTTATCATCCCATTGATAAACTTTTTCGATTTGATTTGGTTGTTTAGCAATCTTTAAAGCATCAATGATATCTAATAAAATACGACGAGCAACAGGAGCCGTTGTATAACTTGATAAAAGAGCGGTATGTTTAGGGTTATCAATCGCAAGATATAAAACAGCTTGCGGGTCATTTGAAGGAACAACAGCCATAAAACTCATAATATAGTTATTGTCTAAGTAATGGCCATTCTCAACTTTTTGGGCAGTACCCGTTTTACCACCAACACGATAACCATCGATATAAGCGGTTCTTCCGGTTCCATTTGAAACCACGCTTTCTAAAGCAA
>CANQWJ010000094.1 GCA_947627525.1 uncultured Bacilli bacterium | reverse complement strand
TCCATTGAGTTATTTTAAAGAGAATATGACAGGGAATATTCATGGGCGTTTAAATCGTAGTTTAGAGGGAACAATTAGACTATTAAAATTGTTATTTATGGATTTTGCACCAGCTATTTTTAGTGGTGTAGCGGCAATCATTGTCATATATAGTAAGTTACCATTTTATTTATCAACATTGATGTTATTTGTTATTCCTATAGGAGTTATCATCATCTTCCGTCAAATATCAACCCAAAAGGGAATAAGAGTAGAATTGATGGAAGAAAAAGCATCAATGGATGGAACGACGGTTGAACTCATGAATGGAATCGAAGTCATTCGTGTTACTAATAATGCTGAAACCGAAGTAAATCGTTTTACGGATAAATCAGAAGTATTACGAGCAAAAGAAATGAAACATCATAAGGCTATGGCTTTTTATGATTGTTTAAAATTTTGTAATGAAGCACTTTTTACTGTCTTAGTAATTGGTATGTCAGCATACCTTGCTGGTGAAGGGATAATAAGTGTTGGTACTGTTTTAACATCATATCTTTGTTTTACGCAGTTAACGACACCACTTCGTGAACTTCATCGCATTTTTGATGAATTGTCAGAGTCAACGATACTTGCTCGTGAATACTTTAATATTATTGATTTAGAGAAAGACTTTTCTTATAAACCTACCAAGAAGGAAGAAATAACTAGAAAGACGAGTTATATTTGTGTTGAAAACGTTGATTTTTCCTATAAGAAGAATTCTAAAAAAGTAATTGATGACTTAAATCTAAATATTAAAAAGGGATCATTCATTGGTATTGCTGGCCCATCGGGTTGCGGTAAGTCATCATTTATAAAACTTCTTACAAAGTTAGAGAAAAATTCAAGTGGTAACATTTTTATCGACAATCAAGACTTAAACAGTTTGACACGTCGTGATTTAGCTAAGTTGATTGCTCTTGTTCCCCAAAGTCCTTTCTTAATTGCTGGAACCATTAAGGAAAATATTTGTTATGGGGTTAATCGCAAAGTTACTGACGAAGAAATCAAAGAAGCAGCAAGTAAAGCATCACTTACTGATTATATCGATAGTTTGCCTAATGGTTATGAAACCGTTTTAGCGGAAGGTGGTAGTAATCTTTCTGGTGGTCAAAGACAGCGAATTGCCATTGCTCGTGTCTTTTTAAGAAAGCCGCAAATTCTCATTTTGGATGAAGCAACGAGTGCTCTTGATAATACAACCGAAAAGTTCATTCAAAAAGAAATTGAAAAGTTACAACAAGAAGAAAAGATAACAATTCTTTCCATTGCCCATCGCCTAACAACTTTGGAAAACTGTGATTCTATCTTAGTATTTGATAAAGGAAAAATTGTTCAAACAGGGAAGTATGATGAATTAATCGCAAATCCTGGTATTTTTCAAGACATGTATAAAGGAAAATTAAAATAAATATAAGTTTAAAATATCAAAACATTTTTAATTATAAGAATGTTTTTTTCTTTTCTTTATCATATAATTGATAGTGTATGTTATAATGAATATGTAATAGAGGGATGAATATGGAAACGATTTTGGTTGATATGGATGAAGTCATTACTAATGTTGACTTTGTCGCAAAAGTAGAAAAATATCTTGGTCTAAAACTAGATCTTTCAGGGCAAGTTGGTTATTATCTGCAAGATTTATTAGGAGATCAAAAAGATGCTTTTTTTGAACAGTTTCGTAAAGAAAATATTTATGAGAATTCGGTTTTAGTTCCAGGATGTTATGATGTTTTAAAAAGATTACAAGAACATTATAATGTGTATATATGTACTGATTATATTTGGCGTGAGATGATTTCTTCAGCTGGGGATAATTTAAGAAATAAATTTAATTTTCTATATGAAAAACTAGATTTTTTAGATCCTAGACAATATATTTTTACTGCTGATAAATCTGTTGTCCAGGGTGATATTAAAATCGATGATAAAGTATCCAATTTGATGGGTGCTAAAAAGAAGTTACTTTTTACAGCGTATCACAACAAGACTTTAACTGATGAAGAACTACGTCAAAGTGGTATCGTTCGTGTCAATAATTGGGCGGATATTGGTAAAGTTTTACTTGATGGGTATGACTTTCCTGAAACTAGTCCTATTTCCGAATTAAATGAAATGATTCAAAGATTAGCAAGCGAGGGAACAATTAATAAAAAGATGGTTAGTGATGGTCATCATACCTTTGGTGATTTGTATGAAGAAAGAGCTTATTTGTTTGCTGCTTTATGTAATAGTTTTCCTCATCTTTCATGGAAGAGTAGAAAACATTATGATGAAGAAAATGATCCAATGTTTAATGGTGACTTTATTGCCGGTATCAATACGCCAAGAGGTATCGTAACTTATCACTTAAAAAATAAGTATTGGGATTTATTTAAAGTATCAGAAAGAGAACGAGCTTTTAAATATGATGGGTGCGGTTGTGATATAAAAGTTTTAGAATCATTAGATGAAGAAAAACCTAAGGTTAAGAAAAAGAGCATTAATTAAACTTCTTAGTTGTTTAAAGGAGTGATTTTATGAAAAAGAGTATCATTATTGGGAGTATGAATGTCCAAAATAAATATAAAATACCTGATTATGATGGATTAGATGATAAAGGAAATGATAATACTTTAATATTAAAAGAGTTTCTAAATCGTAATAATGTTGATATTTTAGGAACCCAAGAGTTAGTTCGTCCTTTTATTGAAAGATTAAAAAAGACTTTATTGCCTGATTATAAAATATTTGGTGATTATCGTTATGGTCATAGTAAATTAGTTCAAAAGTTTCAAATTTTAGATCGCTTTAATGAAACGGTTAGTATTATTACTAAACACAAAGTGCTAAGAAGTAAAACGACAACAATGCCCTGGTTTCCTAAAAACTTTAAAGATGTCATAAGAGGCTTAAAACTAAAATCAATTCGCCCACGCGTCGTTACCACAGCCCTAATCGAAATAAAAGATTTTGGTACTGTCAATTTTATCAATACGCATCTTGATCATCGTTTGAGCATCATTCAAATAAGACAATTAAACTATCTTCATAAACTAATTGAGAAATCTAAATATCCCGTCATTTTAACAGGGGACTTCAATATGGCCGTAAACATGCCAAGATTTAATAAATTTGTCATCAATTTGGAATGTATTGGTTATAAACGTGTACCTAATACTAAAAAAACTTATAAATATCAAGAAGATAAGTTACCAATCGATCACATCTTTGTTCCTAAAGAATGGAAAATAGAAGAAATAGAGATTGCGACCGATAAGTATTTGGATAGTTTTAGTGATCACTATCCCATTATTGTCAAAGTATCAAAGTAAGACTTTTTAGTCTTTTTTCTTTTTTTAATTTACTTAACTATACAAAAAATGTTACAATCAATTTAGTACTAAGGAGTTGTTTTAGATGGTTTTAATTCCTAAAAAAAATAGTAATGAAATAAAATATAATGATAAAGTAGCTAAGAATACCGAGTATGTCATCATTGTCAATGATGTTGATAGTAGTAATGTTGGTGATTTATTTAGTCTTTGGAATCAAAAGAGTAAAGTTGTTATTTGTAATGATATAAGTGATTATTATGACTTTTTAAAAAAAGAGAAAAAGATAACAAATAATACTAATATTGTCATTATTGGTACTAAGAATATAAAGTATGAGACTCTTGTTGAATATAAGAATTTGACGCTATTTTATCTTTTCTATAAAGAAGAAGTTAAAAAAATAGAAAAAGAAATGGTTAAATGGAATAAGACCTTTATTAAAAATAGTGATAATGTTTTAGTAAAAGATGCACTAAATCATATGGTTTATATGAATTCTAATGGTAAATATTTAAGAGCTTTATTAATTTGTTTAGGTTATTCTATTGCTTCTAAAAAGAATAGTAATTATTATTTGCCACTAGCGTCAGCTTATGAGACTTTTCAAACTTCTATTTTAATTCATGATGATATCATTGATAATGCTGATTTACGAAGAGGAAAGACAACAATTCATAAAAAGTATGAAGAAAAGTTTGATAAATATGATTTAAAAGATAAAGATTTTGTTGAAAAAAAGAAAAATATTTCAAAATCAATTGGTATTTGTATTGGGGATATTGGTTTTTATCTTGCGAATAATATCATTGTTGAAAGTTACATTAATGATAAGAACTTAGGAAGAGTTTTAAAGTATTATAATGACATTGTCATAAATACAGGGAAGGGCGAACTAATTGACGTCATTTTACCTTTTAATGAAGAATATAACTCTAAAAATAAATGCTTAGAAAAAGATATTATGGAAATATATGATTTAAAGACATCTTGGTATACTATTGTTGGTCCTTGTTCTTTAGGAATGCTTTTAGGAGGAAGTAGTGATCGGGTTGTAAGTTCGCTCGTTAAAGTCTTAGAGCCATTAGGAACAGCTTTTCAAATTAAAGATGATATATTAGGAATCTTTGGGGAAACAAAGAACTTAGGTAAGAGTACGACATCTGATATTTCGGAATATAAACAAACGATTCTTTATTCTTATGTTGTAAATAATACGGAATATAAAGAAGAATTGCGAAAATACTATGGTAAAAATAGTTTGACAGATAAAGATGTAAAGCGTGTTAAAGAAATCTTCAGTGAAAGTGGAGCAAGAGAATATGCTACTATGACGATGAACAAACTATTTAATAAAACGCGTGAAGGAATTTTAAAAAATCATAATATTCCTAGTAATTACAAAGAAATATTGTTAGGATTAGTTACTTTTCTTGAAATTCGTGATAATTAAAACTGGAAATTTTTGGTAGAAAAAAATAAAAAAAAATAAGTTCAAAAATATTTTCTTTGAAAGTAAAAGAAAAAATGTGATTGTGAAAGAATTTTCTTTCACTTTTTTGGTTAAAAAAATAATATGCTTTTTGATTGACAAAATGGCCTTTTTTTGCATATAATTAGGTATACAAAAAGGGAGTGAGAAGAAATGAAAAAAATATTAAACTTTTTGGTTAAAAAAGAAAGAATTATTTTAGCCTTTGTACTATGTGGATTAATTTTATTTTCAACTTTTGAAATGGGTGTAAGTGCTGATAACAATTATAGAATTAATTATCCAATACTTGACTTTACAGATATCAAAAATGTGTATAATTTTAAAGATGTTGATTCTTATGGTAACTTAGAAGAAAATGGATGGGAATTAACAAAAGATGGTCATGATTATACATTAAAATTAAAGGATGCCACTGTCGGAAAGATTGTTCTTCCTACTGATGACGCTGATATCGATTGCTTTAATTCAGCTAAGTGTGGAGAAGATCCTCGACAATCAAATGTTACTGTTGAGTTACATGGTAACAACGTTGTTTATGGACATAATTCTTATGAAGATGGTATCGTTGGAAACTATGTTAAAGAGACAAAGTTTACAGGTGATGGAAAACTTAAAGTTGATGCTA
>CANQWJ010000093.1 GCA_947627525.1 uncultured Bacilli bacterium | reverse complement strand
ATTAGCATGTGTGTTATTAATGCCAGGTGTATATGCTGATGCTAGTGACTATGCTACAATTGAAGATATTACTAATCAAGACACTTTAAAAACTGGTAAGAATGGAGTATTGACAGGAGCAGGGACAAACGTAGTTACATTAACCTATAGTGAAGCAGCATTTGAAATACTAGCTACAGGTGATGTTGCTGGACGTCCTGATAATAAGGCTTTTGTTGGTATTCATATTACAATGCCATCAGGATCAAAGGAAATTAAAATAACGACTCAAGATCCAAATCATGAGGACGATATGGGTTCACAACAAGCTTTTGATAAGTACTTTGGATTTGATGAAACTGATTTAAAAAACGCTGCTAAAAATAAAAATGGTGTTTTAAAACGTACTTATTTGTTGAGTTGGAAAAAAAGTGACGAAACACCAATGACTCAAACTATTAACATTGTTATTGAACCAGAGCAAATTGCTTTATTCCCAGAAAAGCAATATGATGAAGACGATGATTCAAAAGCACTTTGGAATGAGGAAAAATGGAGTGAAGAAGTTCCAAAAATAAATGTAACAATAGTATCTGTTTTAGATGGAAAAGAAATTAAATCAAACGAACCAAATGTAATGCAAATGCCGGTTAATTATTCTTTTAATTCTGAAGATAAAGATTGGCTAAATAGTCTTGTTGAAGAAGATTTAAAAGGAACAAAAATAAAGTTTGTAGGATTCTATAGTGATGCAAAATTAAAGAATAAATATGATTGGACAACAAAAGAAGAAGATTTAACTATTTATATGGCATTTGAAACAGTTAAAGAAGAGACAAACCCAGCAACAGGAGACAATCTATTAACTTATGTATCATTAAGTGTTATTGCTTTAACTGGTGCATTAGGAACTGCTCTTTACTTAAAAAAAGTAAATGAATAATAAAATTTAAGGAATAGGAAACTATTCCTTTTTTAGACAATTTTTTTGTAAATGATTAGTACTTATTTCTTAAAGTATTGACTTTATTGTGGTGGGGGGGGGTATAATATATTTATAAATATTATGGAGGGAGAAAGAAAAATGAAAAAAACAATAATGTTTATAATTATGTTATTAGCATGTGTGTTATTAATGCCAGGTGTATATGCTGAAGAAGAACACGAATATGCTAAAGTAGAAGATATTACTAATGAAGATACTTTTAAGGATGGTACTAAACCAGTTGTTGTAGGTAGTGGAGAAGCTACTACAACCATAACAGTTGATGCTGCTACTTTCCAAATGCTTGGAACGGAAGGATCAAACACACCAGTTGGTGACGAACAAAGACCTGGAGGTTATGCTTGGATTGGTTTCCGCGTAACTATGCCAGAAGAAGCAAGCGATATTAAGTTAAACGAAGAATCAAAAGAAGGGACTTCATTTGATAAATACTTAGGATTTAAAGTATCATCACTAACCAATGCTGCTAAAAATAAAAATAGTAATGTTACAAAAACTTATACTTTGAAATGGAAAGATAAAGATAAGACAACAGAAATGACTCAAACGATTAATATTGTTATTGTACCAGAAAAGATTGTTCTTTATGAGGATGCTCATAAGTTTGGTGAAAATGAGTCAACACCTGTTTGGAATGAAGAAAAATGGAGTGAAGAAGTCCAAAAAGTAAATCTAACAATCGTACCAGTTGTAGATGGAAAAGAAGTTAAACTTAGTGAAGAAATCGCACCAGAAGTTCCTGTTAACTACACTTTTAGTTCAGAGGAGATAAAGGAATTAGAAGAAATGGTTAATGGTGATTTAAAAAATACTAAAATTAAATTTATAGGATTCTATACTGATGCAAAATTAAAGAATAAATATGATTGGACAACAAAAGAAGAAGATTTAACTATTTATATGGCATTTAAAACAGTTAAAGAAGAGACAAATCCAGCAACAGGAGATAATTTATTAACTTATGTATCATTAAGTGTTATTGCTTTAACAGGTGCATTAGGAACTGGTCTTTACTTAAAGAAAGTAAATGAATAATAAAATCTAATGAGATTTAAGGGAATAGTTACTATTCCTTTTTTTATTAATTAAATCGATGTAATAAAATAGACAATGATTATATTTTATGATAAAATAATATTAATAATTGTAAAGGAGTAGAAATTATGGAAAATAAAGGAAATGTTGAAGAGACTAAATTAACTAAAAAAGAAAATAATCAATTGGTTATTTGTGGAGTATTACTTGGAGTTGGTCTTTTCTTTGCTGGTATAATTTGTTCAGTTGTATCTCTTTGTTTATCTTTACAAATTCACAAGAAGAGTGGTGCTAAAACAACAGTTGTTGTTCTATCAATTATAGAAATCATTATGAGCATTTTAAGTATCATTTATGTATGGAAACAAAATGGCATTATTTAATGCTTTTTTGTTTGTAATAATTTATGTATAATAGTGTCTTGCAATAATAAATACTATTGATTTCTGTTGCTTTTACTATTAAAATATAATTAGAATATGTGAGGGGATAAGCAATGAATGGAAAGAAAACAATATTATTTTTAGCCAATGGATTTGGAATGGAAGCAAAGGATTCTTATAGTTTGGGTGATGATTTAGTTCCTACAGTTACAAAATTGAGTCAAGAATATATGTTTTGTGGACTTGATGCTAATGGTAAAGAGTGCGGTTTTAATAAGAATCAAGTAAGTACTTATCAAACTGGTTATTCTTGTTTTTCTAGTGGTGGATATATTAATCTAGCTGTTAGAAGCATGGATAAACGAATTGCGGAAGGAAACTTCATCGATGAGAAAATGATTAGTAGTATTGAATTTGCCGTTAAAAACAAATCAAAAATGCATATTTTCTTCATGATTGGTGATAAGTTTTCCTATACGACAGGGGATCAATTGAGCGCCTTTGTTAAAAAATGTATGGAAATGAAAGTAAAAGAAGTATGTATACATCTATTTATTGGTTATAATAGTGAGCGTGGTCTAAAAGAAGCTAAAAATTCAATTAAAGCTATAACAAGAATTACTGCCAATTATGATAATGTTAATATTTCGTTAATTGTTGGAGTTGATTTAGTAAGTGATTCAACACCAGTTACTAATCTTGCTAAACTATATAAGATTGCGACAACATCAATTGGTGAAACTTGGTCAGACTGGCAAGAATTATTTGATACAAGATATCGAAATGGTATTCCTGATGAACAAATTACACCATTCTTAACAAAACGAAGAGTTCTTTTTGAGAGCAATGATAGTATTTTTATATTCAACTATGAACCAATGCCAATAACGAGATATTTGAGTATTATTATTAATCCAACGCAATTATTTAATGTTGATACTAATCCAACTAATATTAAGATTACATCATTATTGCCAATTAAGGAAAATACAACTCTTGCTCATGCATATGAATATGAAATACCAAATGTTTATTTTACTAAAGATTTGGAAAAGTTAAATAAAAAAGTAACGCTTATTGCTGATAGTACAAGAGCTGGTTATATAAATAGTGTTTTAAATGGTGGTCGTAATGAGATAAGTCCATATTTAAATACTAAATCTGTTAAAATAAATAATGATTATTTTGCGGAAATGACGCAAATATTGTTAAATGAGATTAAAGACGGACAAAATGAATTTATTATTGTTGATTTTAATGTCTTAAATGATTATAAAAAAGGTGATATCGAAAAATTAAAGTTCAATTTTGGACAAATGGATAAAGCTCTACGCAAAGTGTATGAGTATGCTTATGCTAATCACCATATGTTAATTTTTACTTCTCTTTATGGTGTTAAGGACGAAGCAGAGATTGATGATCAAAAAGTTTTAATCAATTACGCTAATCGTGTGCCTTTTATTGTTGTTGATTATTTCTATAGTAAGAATACAGCAATACTTGGTAGTGGGGTTGCGATTAATTTGATTTCACAGACGCTTCTATATCTAATGGGAGATAATAGTCGTAAAACAATTATGATGTTACGTAATAAAAATAAAAAAGGTGGTAATAAGTTAAACTTAATATTAATATTAGGTGCTATCGTTTTTGTTGTTATATATATTGTATTTTTACTAATGAAATAGGGATGGTTTTATGAATAAAGAAGAAGTAAATACAACTTTTTGGCTAAGTATTGTGACATCATCTTTCTTCACGATATTTGGCTTGTTCTTACTATTTAAGCCAGATGCAACGGTAACATTTGTTTCTAGGTCAATCGCTATTATTTTAGCTTTTATTTGCTTATTTGGTTTATATAAATATTTAACTAGAGAGAATAAGACAAAAAAATTTGATATAAGTATTATCTATAGTTTAATATCTTTGATTGCTGCTTTAGTCGTCTTTTTCTATCCGACGATTATTAAAGGATTTATTCCTATTACTATTGGTATTTTATTGATATTGAATACTTTATTGAAAATAGGTCCTTTAAAGCAATTGAAGAAAGATAAAATGAAGGATTTTGGTGTTACTTTGCTTCTTTTTATAATAATGATTATTTTAGGTATTATTCTAATTTTAGATCCTTTACAAACAGCATTAAATATGTTTCAATTCTTAGGAATAATTTTAACTTTTTATGCTGTTTTAGATGTAATTATGTGTTACTTATTTAAAAATAATATTAATTAGTATGTGGGAGGTACCTTATGGTTGAAAATATTAATTTAATGACTTTTATTTATATTTTAATTATTATTTTATTAATAGCTCTAATAGTGTTATCAATAAAAGCTATCTTTTTAGTAAAAGATGTTAATGATACATTAGATGATATAAATTATAAGTTACATTCTCTAGATGGTATCTTTAATATAATTGCTGGTGTTAACAATGCTTTAAACTCCGTAAATGATAAAATTACGACAGCAGTTGGAACAGGAATTCGCACTATTAAGCGATGGCATAATAAGAAGGATTGACATTATGAAAATTACCAATGATGAAAAGATGGCTCTATATCGCAAAAAACAATATCTTAGAATAGGTATTATTATCTTTAGTCTCTTAACTATTGTTTTAGCTGTTTTATCATTAGCTATTCATTTAGGAGTAGGTTATAGCATAGTTACTTTTGTCATTACGACCATTCTCATGAAAATGTTTGAAAAGACAACTCTTATTTTAAATGGTGAAGATAAAAATAATGATACTTCCAAGAAAAGCGTTAAAAAGCCACAAGAAAAGAAAAAAATAAATAAAAAGATAAAAAAATAAACTTTTTGTTGACTTTTAAGGGGAAAATACATATAATTATCAATGTAAATAAAAAAAGGAAAGCGATGTACCTACATCCACCTGATTGCGAATAGCGATAGGTAAAGAGCCATAGAGTCAATAATTTAGATTATTTTTTATGGATATAAGTAGGTACAAATACCTACTTTTTATTATTTAATGGAGGTGTTTCTTATAGCAAGTTCAAAAAACAATTTGTTAATTAATGAACAAATTAAAGTAAGTCAAGTTTTATTAATTGGTC